>NZ_JAIJHU010000100.1:0-4546 GCF_022723415.1 Barnesiella sp.
CCTCACAAGTAAATGTACCTCTGCCGCTCACGTCAGCGTTAGCCACGGTGACGTAAGGCTTGGTCGAAGCATTTACTGGACTTGACGTACCGTTCCAGTTGGTAGCAACACCGCTGGCATTGTACTTCGTCCACTTGTACGTGAAGCTTGAAGCATGGTCGCTGTCAGCCTTCACCGTAGCACCATCCTCCACCACCTTGCCGTCTTTCCACACACGGGCGAAAAGCTCGGTAGACTGGGCACCGTTCACAATCTTGTCGCCCGTCAGCGAGTATACCTCCACAACGTATGGGTCGCTCGCATCGAAGAACGTGACGATAGCGCTGGCGGTATCACCACCATCCTTGACAGTACAGCGGAAGGTCTGGAAGTTAAGCACGTCATTGGCACTCACGTTCAGAGTGCTCACGCCACCCGAAGTGCTCACGCTGCCCGAATCCACAGCACTCCATGTGCCGGCACTGATATTCAGCACCTCCCAAGTCATAGAAGTCAGAGAAGTGTCCTGCACGTTGCCACGGAAGAACTTCGCCACGGCACGCAGCTTCTTCGTGTTGTTGGTCGAGTCGAACGTGTTGCCATCGGGAGTCTCAATCTGCACCGTTTGGAGCGCACCGCCACTCTTCGCCAGCGAAATCGTCTTGTAGCCGATGCATGTAGTCGTAGCCTTAGTCTCTGGGTCAGTGTATTTGCACGACCATTCTATGTTCTTCACGCTGCCGTTATGGGCGATGTTGCCGGTGAGGTTAAGCTGATACGACTTGCCGCTCACTGGGGTAGCAGCCGCACCATCCACCTTCCACGACCATCCCGTACAAGCCGAGGTCGGAGCCTGGTCTGTAGCATTGCCAGTCACGTAGACACGGGCAGTGATAACGTTAGGGCTACTTGCCGAATAGTTCGGAGTGTACACACCCGTGTCGGGAGTATAAATCTGAGTCTCGCCCTTAGAGCACTGAGTGAAACACTGAACGGCCTTGCCGTCATTGAGGTCAACGATAGTAATCTGACCATTAGCTAATACTTTTGCCATAATCGTTTGTTTTTTAAAATATTATTATATGTTACTATTAATAGTCTTTGTATCTGATATGCACACACTGCATCCGAATTGTGCTTGTCTATCTACGTCGTCACGTGTTATAAGACAGTTCCGGCCAACCCCCTCATGCAGCGTGTTCCATACAGCATCATCTTCTGCATCAGCCGATTGTCGCCACCACGACCATGAGCTGTTGCTCACGGTGTCGCTTATGTCCTCGCCATTGCGTAGCAGCGTTGCCTTCAGCGTCATTTCGCCCGAACCGTTAATCATCACCGTGCCCGTATCGCTCGTTATCATTATCTGATAAGCAACACCATCCTCGCCCTTCTCGCCCTTCTGCGCACTCATCACAAGCTGCCAGTCAGCGCTCCCGGGCATAGGCTTACTCGTGCTGCCCTCGGGGTTGGTACACAGCCACACGCCGTTGCCGTGGCTTACCTGGTCATAATAGCTGTAGCTCAAGCCCTTCTGCCACTCGCCTCTGTAGTTCACCATGTGCATAGCTTCACCACTCGAAGACACCCACTTAAAGAAACTGCTTTTAAACCTCGTTCCATCGGGAGATAGCACGAACACATCCTTGTCTTTGTGAGTAAAGTTAGTAATGCCTCTATATCCGACGATGCGAGGGGTACCTGCGCCTGTCGTCTCGAGCATCATGACATTAGCCCTTCCTGTATCATTATACTTTGCGTCTTCTGAATCTATTGCAGCCATCCTATGTCCATCAAGCACGATGATATCTCCAGCCGCAGGCGCATCATTCTCAGGGCTTTCGCAGTCTGTAGCAGACAAGATGATCCAAGAGAATTTCTTCCCCTCGAAAAGAGTATTTCCTTCCTCGTCTTTGATTACTTCAGCAGAAGCAGATACAGCCGTTACCAGTCTCCAGTAAAATTTGTTTTCGACTCCGCGGTATGTACCACTTTGAATATTAAAAGTCTGGCATTTTGCCTGATCATATTTAGTCCAGGTATTCTGCGTAGCCGTTGTTCCGTCATCTGCCAGGATATAACATTGCCAGCCTATCAAGTCTCCAAGAGTTCCATTTTTTTCTGCAGTTCTCACCTCTTTGACGTAATGTATTTTGCTGGAAGAGCCGCTTAGATATACATTCCCGCCTACAGAATAGAGCTTTCGGATTTCCAAATCGTTGAATATCGCTTTCCCCCATACAACCAGATTTGAAAGATACATCGTGAATTTATCGGAAGACTTCTCAATGCCAAAGCCTTTCTGAAGAATCTCGCTAAAATCAGTAGATTTAATAGTATCAACAACAAGATTTCCATCCTTGTCAAGGTGAAAAATGCCGTTAGGTCCGAATGTTGCACCCCCTTTAAGACTTGCCACATTATCAGAGATCAATCCTTTTGCAAAAGTAATGATCCCTTGGGCTATATCGTCTGAAGACGAAGATAACTTTTCTCTGTCAGCAGATAATAAAAAGTCGAACATAGAGAGAAGACTATTGCCAACACGCCTTGCTGTGTTTGCACCTTTCGTCCGCTCATCCCTGATACCTTCAAGGATTTTTATTATTTCGTTTTTGCCCATATAATCTAATTTATATTTTATTGTCAAACATCTGCTTGAAAATGTCTGCCATCAGGCCTAAATATTCCTCGCCGTAAAACATGCCCTCCATGTCGTTGAGTTTCATGATAGAGGCATAATATTTTTTATTGAACCATGGTTTGCGCTGACGAGGCTCGCCCAAATGGTGCTTAGCACGGTATTCAGGATCGAGAAAATGAAGGTCGCCAGGGTTGCCATGGTAATAGCCATTGCCTGTGCCAGCCTCTTGATAGAGACCATAGAGCAGGAATTTGTGGGCTATCATGCGAGAAGAACCACCGTAAGAAGTAGTTTGCACGCTATTGAAGAGGGCACCGGTATGCCGGATGCGGTAGTGCATGAGTTTTTCTTTCCAGATGTTGACCATCTCCTCAGCCCATTCCTTCTCATAGGCGTAAATGTCTGCTTGTGAGACAGGACGCTTGATGTCATTCGTTCCATTCTTCATCGTTGAACTCCAGGTTTAAAGGTTCACTCACGTCAAGATGAAACTCAACGCCTGTGAGGCCGTTGATGAAATAGACACCTATCTCACGGCTGTCTATCTGGTCGCTGAGCATGTAGGTGTATTCTTTGAATTGCCAGTCGTACTTATCGATGACGATTTTGCTCAGAAACTGGCGGAATATCTTGCGGCATGTGTTGAGCTTCTCCTGTCGATCATTCATGTCAAACTCTTTGTAGCGCATGAGGATCCACACGGTATAAGTGATGACCTTGCGGTAGCTGCCATCGCCGTTGATGGCAACGTTGCCCTCGTTGGTGTCATCGATGACCACGAAGTTTTTGCTCTTGGACATATTCTGCAACATACCCTCGAAAGAGAGTGGGCTGCTGCAGGTGGTGGGCATGAAGCCCAGCTCAGAGGTAAGCTTGTTTTGCTTAGTGAGATCTCTGAAGTAAGAGAACGCATCGAAGCCCACCTGTACAGAAGGGGTGTTTATTTCAGTTTTAATCATGATGTTTTCAGTTTATCGTTTAACTCCTCAGCCTCACGTGCCTTGGCATCCAACTCGGTGAGTGCACGCCACACATCAGACCTCTCGATTTGTTTCTCCTTGGTGATGTCTCCACCCGTGAGCGCACGGATTTGCGCATCCATTGCCGCACGTGTGTCGTAAGGCTCACCGCTTTCAGAGGCTGGCTTGAAGAGGTGTGGAAAATGCTTCGAGAAGTTATCCTTGACGAACATGAACCACAGGAACACACCCATCAGCTCAGACTCGGAGCAATCTATCGTGTCAGGTTCCTTGCCATCAGCCTTGAGGTAAAGACAGCGTGCCATCTCACGGAGTGGAGCGTTGCTTGTCTTGTTGGACTGCAGAAACTGCTGGAAAAAGTTGTCTGCGGTGATGTAGTTGGCAAAGGCGAAGTCGTGCAGTTCTACATCGACCGCCTTGTATGGGCCGATGAAGTCGAGCCGATTGTCTGCACCGTTGCCGTCGAAGATGTAATCGAAGGTTTCGCAGAAACTTTGCACCTGCCACAATTGTAGGAAGAATCTCTGTTTCTTGCCATCCTCCAGCTCCGTCTCGCAGAGCCATCCGTCTTTCTTCTCGTTGAGCACCTTGATGCCGCAGAAACGAGCGAAGAGGTAGGTGCGCATCTGGTATTCCGTCCATCCTTGTGTGAGGAGTGTCAGGACGTAGCGCAACTGTTCTTGTGTGAGTTCACTCCAGGAGTGGGGTGCATGAAGTTGCAGGCTACCGTCAGCCAGCAAAGAAGAAGGTCGTGTCATCAGTCTTGTTTTCATACGCTTGCATGTGGTTTGCCTTGTAGGCGGTTGAGTCTCTGTATTTGGCGAAGTCATCGAGGTGCTCTTCGATGAAACGGAGAAGGCTCTCGAATGAGCCATGAATGTCTCTTTTGTCGATGAGTTCACCGTTTTTGGGCAGGAACAAAGCGATGAAATCGAGCATTTTG
>NZ_JAIJHU010000101.1:0-4506 GCF_022723415.1 Barnesiella sp.
AATATGATCTCCAATGGGGTAGGACCGGCGAAACCGATTACTTTATCTGTATAAGGTTTCGATTGTAGTATAAGGGTATCGTTATTCATGTAAACATCTCTTTTATCCCTTCTTCAAGGGTATGTGGAGTATAATTGATTTCTCGTTTTGCTTTTGCAATACTCAGGCCGCTAAAACGGGGACGAGGGGTGGCTTCCTGCATTTCTTCCGTAGTGACAGGCAAAATAAGGGAACGGTCCAACTTCAATACCTCAGCTACGCGATAGGCTATATCAGCTATAGACATATTTCCGCCTTCTAATTTATTCATAGCTGTCTTCAAGCGGAAATTTAAAAGATATTTTTGTGGCGACATATTATATTCTTCTTTAAATATTGTTGAAATATGAAAAGTTCGTTATCTTAGCGACACTTAAACTTGTGCGATGAGGCGATTGAAAATATACGAGGAGAATCCCAACGCTACGGAGATAGGAAAAGCGGTGGAGGTGTTGCGCGAAGGGGGTATTGTGATTTATCCTACCGATACGATTTATGCGTTGGGCTGCGATGCTTTGAACGTGCGTGCTGTGGAGCGGATTTGCCGGATTAAGGGAATCAATCCTCAAAAAGTCAATCTGTCGATTATTTGTCGGGAATTGAGTTGGGTGAGTGAATATGCCAAACTGAATAATTTGTATTTCAAGCTGTTGAAACGTAATTTGCCGGGGGCTTTCACTTTTATATTGCCTACGAGCTCGTCCCTGCCTAAGATTTATAAAAACCGCAAGACGGTGGGGGTGCGTATTCCCGACCATGCCATTACGTTGGCGTTGGTCGAGGCGTTGGGCAATCCGTTATTGACGACGTCGGTGTCTGTTGACGATGAGGAGCCTGAATATGGGACGGATCCGGAGTTGATAGCTGAACGTTATGAATCGGTCGCCGATTTGATTATCGACGGAGGCGAGGGCGGTACGATACCGTCGACTACGGTCGATTGTACGGGAGACGAGCCTGTGGTATTGCGCGAAGGTAAGGGCGATTTGCAAGAATAATCTATGTGGATTTGTTAATTTGTTGGCTATTAGATGTATAGCTGTTTTTAAATTTTGCTTAAAAGAATATGCAAAGTTTATACAATTTTAATTGAGGAAATTTTTCCATAATATGGAAATAGTTGTAAATTTGCGAAACATAGAGAACAAGAAAGGTATTATCATATATTAATTTTAAAATCAAACAATTATGTCAAAAGTATCGGTTATCGGAGCTGGAAACGTTGGCGCTACTTGTGCAAACGTGTTAGCATTCAGAGAAATTGCAGACGAAGTCGTTTTGCTCGATATTAAAGAAGGTGTATCGGAAGGCAAGGCTATGGATATGATGCAGGCTGCTGTAACGGCAGGTTTCGCATCGCGTATCAAAGGTGTGACCAACAACTATGAGGCTACCGCCAATTCGGATATGGTTGTTATCACTTCGGGTATTCCCCGTAAACCGGGTATGACTCGCGAGGAGTTGATCGGAGTGAATGCCGGCATTGTGAAGTCGGTCGTAGAGAATGTTTTGAAATATTCTCCCAATGCTGTTATCTTGTGTGTAAGTAACCCGATGGATACGATGACTTATTTGATTCATAAAGTATCAGGTCTTCCCAAAAACCGTATTATCGGTATGGGTGGTGCTTTGGATAGCTCTCGTTTCAAATATTATCTGAGCCAAGCGTTGAATGCCAATCTGTCGGAGGTAGAAGGTTTCGTAATCGGTGGTCACGGCGATACGACTATGATTCCTGTTACTCGTTTCGCTACTTACAAGGGTATTCCCGTTACCGAATTCCTGAGCGAAGAGGCTTTGCAGAAAGTTGCTGCCGACACGATGGTGGGTGGCGCTACATTGACCGGATTGCTGGGAACGTCGGCATGGTATGCTCCGGGTGCTGCTGCCGCTTCTGTGGTAGAGGCTGTATTGGGCGACCAGAAACGTATGGTTCCTTGCAGCGCTTTGCTGGAAGGCGAGTACGGGGAGAAAGACCTCTGCATAGGCGTACCTTGTGTATTGGGTAAAAACGGTATTGAAAAAGTGGTTGAGTTGAAATTGAACGCTGCTGAGAAAGAGGCTTTTGCCAAGAGTGCTGCTGCCGTTCATAAAACTAATGCTGCTCTTGCCGACGCTTTGAAATAGAATTCGATCTATTTGAATATAGAATGCCGCTCGATATGAACGTATATCGGGCGGTATTTTTTTGCATGACTTCGAGAGAGGATACTCTTATATCGCTTTACGACACCCCGTAATGCTGCGGGACACGGTAGGGGAGGAGTGTAGAAATCTTTTGACACTATCATTCTTCTGTTTTTTAACCCCTCCGTCACTTCGTGCCACCTCCCCTATCGCACATACGTGCGCAGAGGAGGAGGTTAATGCCTTTCTATTGAATTGTCTTTGCTTTTTGCTCCTGCTTCGATTTATGTGCAACACCTCGTGGTGCTGTGGGGAAGAAGTGTAAAATCTATCCTTCTACCTCAAAAGGAGAATGCCCTTTAACTCCCTCACCTATACCCTGCGGTATTGTAGGGCATTCACACACTCCTCCCCTGTGTTTTGCAACGCAAAATATAGGGGAGGTGGCACGACGTGACGGAGGGGTTAGATTTTATTAAGAATCTATTAAACAGTGCTTTCAACCCCTTACCGAAGAGTCTGAAATGTGGTTGTCGGACAAGAAATTCGTCGCTAAACTTTATCGCTAATCTCCTTTGATTTCTTGCCGAATCCCTTCAATACCTTTTATTCAGTTTACTGTATCATCACTTTCTGTACAATGCGTTCGCCCCGGTCGTTCGATAGGGTGACGATATACGCTCCGGGCGAAAGGGTGGCGGTGGGAATCGTTACTTCTCCCGCCTCGCCGTCCAAGTAGGCGCACCACGCCAAGCGGCCGGTCATCTCGGTGAGCTCGGCCAATCGATAGCCTGTGCCCGGCAAGGTCACAATCAGGGCATCGGAGGTATGGGCGATACGCAGAGAAGAAGATTTATTTTCGACGATACCGCTTACACATGGATCGGGCGTAAAATCATGTTCTGCCAACACTTCGTAGGAATATTCTCCATTTACTTTCTGATACAATAGGTAAAACGGAGGTGTTATACATGTCGTATAGTCCATATAGAATTGAGCCAAAGGATATTCATTGATTTCACCCAATCCGACTACCCATGTGTTGCCGTTGTTCCAAGTGATAGCCTTTCGTTTTTGCCCGTCCACGACTATCGAGTCTATACCTATTACTTCAAATCCCGAATAGGGATCGAGTTCTCCATAAGGGTCGTTTTTCCGGTACATGCGGTCGCCACACCGTTTCCGACCCGGTATTGCATTCCAGTCATCGCCATCTTCGGGTCGGTGATAATACGACCCTTCGTCCATGCGCAGGGTGTCGCCTACTTCCAGCGTAAAATCATACAAGAGTTTATCTACATATTTCCCATCTATACTATCGAGCACGTAGACTTTTTGGTTTTCCTCCCGCACCAGTACCAACTTTTGTCGTGAAACGGATTCATCGAAATCGCAACCTTCGTAACGATACAGCCAGTAATAGACGTTATCGTTCATATAAACGCCTTCGGAATTGAAAACATTTGCAGCCAAATGATATCGGGGAAATATCGTTGTCCCGCTTGGGGCTGCATCGTAATAGGTCCAATCGGCTTCTTTGATAAAGGGAATGTAATTGCCGTCTATAAACGGGTCTACTATGGGGAGTCCCCAATAAGTAGATGCCTTAAAAACAAAGTCTCCGTTCACTCGATAGTAATGCATATCATCTCCACAGGGGCAGGTAGGTATGCCATAAAAGGTATGAAAAGGCAGGCTTTCCATATCTCCTAATCCTTCCACCCACGAATAATAGCCTTGAAACGATATGCGTTTCCGAGATTTTCCTCCTATGGTTATCGTATCTACATTCGAAACGACGACTTCTATTTCCTCCCCATGCCGAGAGAGCGGAGACTCGGCCTCGATTGTCCATGTATCGCCTTTCTCCAAAGTGAAATCATACCACGGCCATTCTTTCTCGCCGTCCATAAAGTAGACTTTTTTATTTTCTTCCCGCACAAAAGCTATGAGGGTCTGTTCCGAAGAAGCAGAAGAATCTCCGGTGAGGGAATACAGACCTTTGTAAGTCTTCCCGTTCATGTTCGTTTCGCCTTGTATCCTATAATGGGTAAATCCCGAAACACTGCCCCAGTTATAATTATAATAACCAAAGTCACAATCTTTCACGTAAGGGTCATATGCATAGGTGTCGCCACAAGCCCCCTTGTGTACAAAGGGGACGTATTCCTGTGCTTGCAAGACGCTACCGCTCCATACTATCGACACGGCAATCAATAGCAATAGTCTTTTCATATTTCGGTTCCTTCCCGTTAGTTTTATCCTTTATTTTATCATCACTTTCTGTACGATGCGTCCGCCCCGGTCGTTCGATAGGGTGACGATATACGCTCCGGGCGA
>NZ_JAIJHU010000044.1:0-28660 GCF_022723415.1 Barnesiella sp.
GAAGGTGATAAAGGTTCGATGAAAATTGCTACCTTTGCCGAAAATTTAAATGCAGAAGTAGAAGAATTACTCAAAGAATGGTAGTCTGAATGGATAAAAAACCGCAACCGCAACCGCAGTCTAATAGGCCAAACAAGCCTATGCCTGCAAAAAAGAATGATATAAAAGACCAATATCGTGTCAATGAACGTATTCGGGCGAAAGAAGTTCGTTTGGTCGGTGACAATGTAGAGCAAGGGGTATATACCATACAAGAAGCTATACATATGGCTGATGAACAAGGTCTTGACTTGATAGAAATTTCGCCTAATGCAGTGCCGCCGGTATGTAAGATTTTAGATTATCAAAAGTTTCTCTATCAGCAGAAAAAACGTCAGAAAGAGCAGAAAGCTAAGTCGACGAAGATTGTTGTTAAGGAGATTCGTTTCGGACCTCAAACCGATGATCACGATTATAATTTCAAATTGAAACATGCCATCGGTTTTCTGAACGAAGGAGCAAAAGTGAAGGCTTATGTCTTTTTTAAGGGTCGTTCTATTCTGTTCAAGGAACAGGGTGAAGTGCTCTTGTTGCGTTTCGCGAACGATTTGGAAGACTATGGAAAAGTGGAGATGATGCCGGTTCTGGAAGGTAAGCGTATGATCATCATGATAAGCCCGAAGAAAAAATAAATAGGATATTTGACAAACTATTCATTCAATTATAAAATTAAAATTTAGTAAAATGCCAAAGATTAAAACTAATTCCGGTGCCAAAAAGAGGTTCGCCCTTACCGGAACAGGAAAAATCAAGAGAAAACATGCTTTCAAAAGTCACATTTTGACTAAGAAAACGAAGAAGCAAAAAAGAAATCTTACTCACATGGGAACGGTAAATACCGTTGATGTAAACAATGTAAAAGCATTGTTGGGTATGAAATAAGCTTCGGCGATTTCTAAAATTTTTCTCAAAAAAGAGTAGTTTCAAATTTTATTAACCGAATGTTTTTAGCTTGAAGTTTACCTTGAACGGTAGCGCTAACATTCAAAACAGAAAAAAACTATGCCAAGATCAGTAAATCACGTTGCTTCAAGAGCAAAAAGAAAAAAGATTCTTAAACTTACCCGCGGTTATTATGGTTCTCGTAAAAACGTTTGGACCGTTGCCAAAAATACTTGGGAAAAAGGTTTGACGTATGCTTATCGTGACCGTAAAAATAATAAGCGTAATTTCCGTGCGTTGTGGATTCAACGTATCAATGCGGCTGCACGTCTCGAAGGTATGTCTTATTCTAAGTTAATGGGTGCACTGCATAAAGCAGGAATCGAAATTAATCGTAAAGTCCTTGCCGATTTGGCAATGAACAATCCCGAAGCATTCAAAGCTATCGTTGAGAAAGTAAAATAAGACAAAGGGATTTGTAGTTTTATATAAAAAATTAGGGGTTGCCATTCATGGTAAACCCCTAATTTTTTTATTGAAAATATTTTGTTTATTCAAAGTATTTGGTTAGCTTTGTATCAAAGACAAGAGAAAGCCCGGTCGTATCAAAGTAGATTGGGAAACTCATCAAAAATTATGAAATGCCGAGACAAGCTTTTCGTTCCAATGGCGGGCCACGCCTTTCGAGGTATGCTTAGCACGGTGGATTACAAAGGGGCGAAGGCTCTCAAATCCTGTCTTTCGGAGTTTCATCGCATCCTTTGATACGACCCCTTTATATAGCCCGACTTTTATAGAGTCGGGCTTTTTTAGTGTAAAATTTGATGTTGCGGATAAAAATTCATCGCTAATCCCACGGATTTTTTTACTGAACTATAAAAATGCTGGAATAAATATCGATCGTTATTTGAATACAAGTATTTAGAATAAAATTGTATCTTTGTATGCGAAAGTCGGAAGTAGTTGGGCTTTGTGTAAAGCGGGTATATTTTCACCTTTGCATGTAGTCGGTTGCTATCTTTGAAAATACATTTATCATGGCAGATACTATTGCACAGTTCGAACACGTTATTTCTATTTGCAGGGATTTATTCGTCAAGAAGCTGAAAGATTATGGCGCTTCATGGCGGATTATGCGTCCGCAGTCGGTCACCGACCAAATCTTTATTAAGGCAAAACGTATAAGAAGTATAGAGACGAAAGGCGAAAGTAAAATAGATGAGGGTGTCCGTTCGGAACTAATCGGAATTGTTAACTATGGTATTATAGGATTAATTCAATTGCATCTCGGATATTCCGATTCGGAGGATATAACTGTTGAGAGGGCTTTGGATTTGTATGACAAATACATGACGGAAACAAAGGAGTTGATGTATGCCAAAAATCATGATTACGACGAGGCTTGGAGAAGTATGCGCATCAGTTCATACACCGATTTGATATTGACAAAGATTTGTCGGACTAAGCAAATAGAGAATAACAACGGTAAAACTCTTGTCTCGGAAGGGGTCGATGCCAACTATATGGATATGATTAACTATTCATTGTTTGGTCTTATAAAAATAGAATATGGCGAACAAGACGATTAAAGACAATAGGAAATCTTCTTTGATTCAATGGCTTGTTTTTCTATCTCGCTTGATCGTAGGCGGAACGTTTGTGCTTTCGGGGTTCGTGAAGGCTATCGATCCCTATGGCACGGTTTATAAGTTTCAGGATTATTTTTCGGCGTTTCATCTCGATTTCCTTTCTTCTTTTGCCATGCTTTTTTCGGTGGCTCTTTCTGTCATCGAGTTTGTGTTAGGAGTACATCTGCTGTTTGGATCTTATCGTAAGTCTACCCCTCGGCTGATCTTTATTTTTCTTTGTGTGATGACTCCTGTCACTCTTTATTTGGCAATAGCCAATCCTATATCCGATTGTGGTTGTTTTGGGGATGCGGTTCATCTAAGTAACTGGGCTACATTTTTCAAAAATGTATTGCTATTGATTATCGTATTGTTTTTAGTTTACCGGAATACCTCTTTAAGAGCTTTGTATAATCAGCAGGTGCAATGGCTCACCGGATTGTATTCGCTGTTGTTTGTCTTCTTTTTTGTTTATATTGGTACGTATTATCAGCCCTATCTCGATTTTCGGCCTTATAAAATAGGCGTAAATATACCGGAAGCATTAGCTGTCGAAGAGACGGAGCGTGAATTTGTGTTCATTTATGAGAAGAACGGCGAGAGGAAGGAGTTTTTACTCGATAATCTGCCTTCGGAAGAAGAGGGGTGGATATTTGTAGATAGGTATGAAAAGGCAGTTTCGGGACAGGAATCCGTAACACCGATAATCGAGGATTTTACTATCTATCGTGGTGCGACCGATATAACCGAAGATATTATTTATGACGAGAACTATCGTATTCTATTGCTTTCGCCAGATCTTGAAACTGCCGATGATAGTGAGGTCGACCGAATTAACGAGCTTTATGATTATTGTGTCGAGCGTGGATATGAGTTTGCTTGCGTTACGGCTTCTACCCCGCAGGGTGTAGAGGCTTGGCAAGAAAATACAGGGGCGGAATATCCGTTCTATTTTATGGATAAAACGGTTATCCGCACTATTGCGAGAGGAAATCCGTGTGTGCTGTTATTGAAAGGGGGAACGATATTACGAAAAACTTCTCCTTCACAATTGCCCGATGAGACTTTGTTGGTTCAGCCGCTGGATAAGCTTACATACGGTCAGCCGGAAATTTATCGACCAGAAAGGCGGATATGGTTTATCGTTTTGTTATATGCCGTGCCGATGCTCTTTTTGTTGTTGACCGAGAAAACCGTGGCGATGATAATCGGACGCGTACGGCAGTGGCGGGATGCCCATCGTCGAAAGAAAAAGGAGACTGAAAATAATATAATAGAAGGAAAATAATGTATAGTTTTAACCAATAAAAATTTATTTGTTATGAGAAAAAACATTGTTGCAGGAAACTGGAAAATGAATACTACTCTTCAAGAAGGAGTAGCATTGGCTAAGGAAATAGATGCCGCTTTGGCAGGGGTATCTACTAAGTGCGATGTTATCATCGCTACTCCGTTTACTCATTTAGTGTCGGTGGTCAATGCCATAGATACCAAACGTATCGGGGTAGGTGCTGAAAATTGTGCCGATAAAACGGAAGGCGCTTATACAGGAGAGGTTTCTGCCAAGATGGTGGCATCGACGGGTGCTCAATATGTTATTCTCGGTCACTCCGAACGTCGTGCATATTATCACGAAACTCCCGAAATCTTAAAAGAAAAAGTTCTTTTGGCTTTGGCTAATGGGCTGACTCCTATTTTTTGTATCGGGGAAGTTTTGGAAGAACGTGAAGCTGGAAAACATTTCGATGTCGTGAAAGCTCAGGTGGAAGAATCTTTATTCAACCTTTCTGCTGAGGATTTCGGAAAAATCATTTTGGCTTATGAGCCGGTTTGGGCGATCGGTACAGGAAAGACTGCAACTGCCGACCAAGCTCAAGAAATACATGCTTTTATCCGTAAGACCATTGCCGACAAGTATGGAAAAGAAGTGGCAGAGAATACTTCGATCCTTTATGGTGGAAGCTGTAAGCCGAGCAATGCAGCCGAGTTGTTCGCTAAACCCGATGTAGATGGGGGGCTTATCGGAGGTGCTGCTTTGAAAGCCGATTCATTTATGGGCATTATTACTGCATTCTGATAAAATAGACTTTATAAAGGCTGCAAAAGTAAGAATAAATACTTATTTTTGCAGCCTTACTATTTTGAATGAAAACGTTGGTTATGCGCAAGTCTCTTTTTTTTATTTTGCTGTTGGCCATGATTGGTTTAACGAATGGGGCGCAAGCTCAGATTGCCGTTATGGATACCTCGATCGTTCAGTATCTCGAACGACCCGAGACGGGTGGTAAAGTCAAGGTTGTACAACCGGCTCAGTTGGCTAAGCGGGTAAGTCGGGCAGAAGGGGTGATAAAGTACGACGGAAATAAAGGTTATGCCCAGTCTTCGGGATTTCGTATACAAGTATTTTCCGATAATGACTATCGTACGGCTAAAAATAATGCCTTATATAAAGAGGGACTTATTCAACAGGCTTTTCCCGAATTGGAAACATATGTGACTTTTACGTCTCCGTTTTGGCGATTGAGAGTGGGCGATTTTCGTTCGTATGAGGAAGCCGGAAATGCGTTGATACAATTAAAGAAAGAGTTTCCCCAAATGGCACGGGAGATGCGTGTCGTTCGGGACAAAATACATATACAGATACATCAGGGATTTACAGAATAACTTTGAGCGATGGAGGAAGAACAGTCTGTTTTGGCCTCGGAGGAGCAACGCCGCATTTGTAAAGAATTGGCCGAGCACTATCGAGCTATTATTTCTTTGTTGGGCGATGATCCTGACCGTGAGGGATTGCGCAAGACTCCCGAACGTACGGCGAAAGCGATGATGCAATTAACAAGAGGATACCGTCAATCGGCGCAGGAAATTATATCATCGGCAGTATTTGAGCATACGGGATCTCGCATTGTAGTAGTACGCGACATTGAGTTTTATTCTTTTTGTGAACATCATTTACTTCCCTTTTTCGGGAAAGTCCATGTCGGGTATATCCCGTCTGGCGGTATTGTCGGTTTGAGTAAAGTGGCTCGTTTGGTCGAAGTGTTTGCCCGGCGTTTTCAGGTGCAGGAGCGTCTTACGGCACAGATTTGTCAAAGCCTTACCGATACGCTTTCTACCGAGGGGGTGATGGTCGTCGTAGAAGCTCGCCACCTTTGTATGCAAATGCGAGGAGTCGAGAAGCAAGGAGCTGTTACGGTTACATACGATAGTAGTGGTAAATTCGAACAGGAAGAGTGGAGACGAGAATTTTATTCTCTTATCGGGAAAAATTCTATCGGATAATAACTTTCTATGATTCAAAAGCTAATTGTTTTGTAGGAGCTTGTCCGATGAAAAAAATTAGTAAACCATTTGCATAAACCGAAAAGTAAAACTATCTTTGCACTCGCAATTGCGAAAATAGCTCAGTTGGTAGAGCACAACCTTGCCAAGGTTGGGGTCGCGGGTTCGAGTCCCGTTTTTCGCTCCATCGGTATCTTTCGGTGGTATATGCCCAGGTGGCGGAATTGGTAGACGCGCACGTTTCAGGTGCGTGTGTCGAGAGGCATGCAGGTTCGAGTCCTGTTCTGGGCACTTTCTAATAGATACTGTAATACTGTCCGGGTGGTGGAATTGGTAGACACGCTACTTTGAGGGGGTAGTGGGCGTTGGCTCGTGTGAGTTCGAATCTCATCTCGGACACTTAAAAGGGGATAAATATTATTTATCCCCTTTTCTTTTTTGTTGTCTACTTATTCATATTTACTTTCACTTCTTTTGTTTTGTTTGGTCGAAAATTTTTGAATGAAAGGTGGATTTTGACTTAGCGACATGATTATTCTCCGAAAAATTTGTAGATTTACATTTATGTAAGAAAACTCTTTATGGTATGGTTATACGTAGGCAGCCTGTAATTTCTTGGCTTTTGGAAAAGAATTATTTTTTTGATCCAACTAAAATCTCAATTCTTAGGGTTGAAAATATAATACATCAGGAGTATCTTTTAAATGGTATGAGGCATCTTGCGCAAGTTCGTGAGATGAATCCTGATTGGGGACTTCCTGAGTTATTGATGCCTTCGTTTAAAAAGTGATGGGGAAAAGTGAGAAATCTTTTTCAACGATAGAACCCCAACTTTTTCAAGAGTTTTACCGAGAGAAGGTGTGCGGTATTTAATAGATGGGGAGATTACGATAGTTTATGGTTTTGGCGAAAATCAAGCGTATGTTTGGCTTTTTAGGGTGAAAAATGATGTTAGTTATTTATGTAATTATTTTTATTTTGGCCCTAAAGAAGCAGATTATAGAAATATCGGTTGTAGTCAAACGATATTGGGTGACCCTATTTTCCGAGGTGGGTCTTGGGAGGAAAGAAGCCGGGTGTATGTTGCTGTGTCTAGTTTACTTGTGACATATCTTGCTGTCAAAAAGTATGCTAAGGTAGAAACAATAGTTGTTCCTGTAAATGCTGTACGGGTTGTTGAAGATACCATTCAAGGATATAAGGGCAGAGAAAAAATTCGAAACAATAGTGGGCAGGAAGTCATTGTCATGGATTCTCGCTGGTTTGTTAAAATTGTCAACGATAATGATATTTTTGTGCGAGGGTTTTTTCGCTTTCAAAACAAGAAAAATGAGCTAGGGGATTGGTATAAAGAGTTGATCTTTGTGGATTCTTATGTGAGACATGGTTATCATAGAAATGCTAAGATTGAGGATAATTTGAGTGATAAATAAAATCTTTTCGAGGTTTAGTGTCGTGAGGAGAGGATTGTTTATTATTTGTAGCATATATGAATAAGCTAAGTTTTTGTATAGGGGCTTGAAAAATAATCTGTTATATTGGGTATCAAATAGTAAAATATTATGTTTGAGTTGATATTCAGACTGATAGTATAGGCTTGTTTCACGGTTTTTAGTTTTCCGTTATGGGGCAAACGGTTATTTCTTCTCAATCGTTGTTAGATGGATAACTGTTTTATTTTTTATCGAGCCGATGATTCATTCCGTTATTTTGTAGTTTCAGAGAGTGATGTGGTTGTAGCTGCTGTTGCGGTTGAGTCATTGGAGAAGGTTGCTACTTTCTCGTCGGCTTTCTTTTCGAACAAGTAGATATTTTCCCCTTGCCATCTACCTGAGTTGCGATACGAATTTTCTGGTATTTGCCGCAAAAGTCTTGCCGCAGCTTGGGAATCGAGAGCTTGGCGTGTGCGTGTGAATTGTTCTCGTCGGCTTAATTTGTCTACGGTTTGTTGGGCTTCCCGGAATAAAGAAGATTCGAAAGAGATAGCAGTGACGCCCGGAGCAAAAAGCACATGCAAAAAAGAACCGTTGTGCAGAGCGTAGTGGTTGACAGTAATCGAACCTTCGGTTTCGCAAACGGGGCGGTAATTATTCGATATTAGCCGGGGTAGTATCTTTTTTAGATTTTTTTGTTTCTGTCGGGGCATGCAGTACCAGATTGCAGCTTCCCCTGCTTCTGAAAAAGAGATGGTTATAGCGCTGGTTTCGGGTAATCGGGCCGAAGAAAGTATTTCTTGCCATAACGATAGGATAGGGAATACTCGTCGTAAAATGGGTAAACGAGGTGTAATGGAGTCGATTTGCGATACTTGCTCTATTTCAAGAATTATTTTACTTTCTTCTGCGGGAATATAATCATATATACCGGCCGTTTTATATGCTTTTTCGAGCAGGTAGTTTTGCCGGAGGATATAGCCTCCTATCAGAATTAGGCATAAGGCTATACAAATAATACTTATATTCTTTTGATTCATCTTATATTCTACAAATATAACGAATAAATGAGCGTAAAGCCAAATATAAAAATAATATTCGAGAAATGAATAAGTTTCGAGGAAAAACCGGGAGGAGGCAATCTTGTCGGTATTGTCTGTTGATAACTTCTTTATTTATTCTGTCGAATTAGTCGGTAGAGAAAAAAATTTTCATTACATTTGTTCGTTAAAGATATGAGGGCAAAGTACCGAGTAGGTTGCTTTGTTCGGGCTTGATAGTCAGTGAAAGAGCTATCGAGAGAATGTAGTGAAACAAATAAATAAAAAGATATATTTATGAAATTTATCGTATCCAGCACGCTGTTGCTATCGCATTTGCAAACTATTAGCCGAGTAATTAACTCGAAAAACTCGATGGCTATTCTCGACAACTTTTTATTTCGTCTCGAAGGAACTCGATTGTCTATGACGGCATCGGATCAGGAGACGACTATGACTACGGCTATCGATGTAATGGAAGCCGAGGGAGAGGGTGTTTTTGCTGTCAATGCGAAAATATTGCTCGAACCGTTGAAAGAGTTGCCCGATCAACCATTGACGTTTGAGATCGATGACAATAATTTGGAAATATTCCTCTACTTCCAGAACGGACGCTATAACTTTATCGGGGTGAATGGTGACGAGTATCCTACCAAAATGCCGATGGATTCTTCTGCGGTATCGTTTTCTGTCGAAGCTCAACAATTACTTAACGGTATAGGTTGCACGTTGTTCGCTACTGCCGAGGACGAACTTCGGCCAATTATGAATGGTATATTCATGGATATTTTTGAAGATAGCGTTTCTTTCGTCGCTTCCGATACACACAAACTGGTTCGGTTCAAAAATCAGGGCATTGCCCCCGGTGTACGGGCAGCGTTTATACTACCGAAAAAACCGGCCAATTTGTTGAAGGCTATACTCCCGAAAGAGAGTGGAAAGGTAGAGTTGGCTTTTGATTCGAAAAATGCATGTTTCAAACTTTCGGATTTTGTTTTGAATTGCCGGCTTATCGAGGGTAATTATCCCAATTACAACTCGGTTATTCCGACGAATAATCCCAATCGTTTAATTATCGACCGCGCTTTGTTTGTCAACGTCTTGCGTCGTGTATCCGTATTTGCCGATGCTGCTTTGGGATTGGCTAAATTACAACTGAAAAACGGGGAGTTGGTCGTATCTACCGAGAATAAGGACTACTCGATTTCGGCAGAGGAAAAAGTGGCATGCAATTATACCGGCGACGATTTGACTATTGGATTTAAAGCTTCGTTTTTGATAGAAATCTTGAATAATATATCGGCGACCGAGGTACTCGTAGAACTTTCGGATCCGACTCGCGCCGGGGTGATCCTACCGCTGGAAAATAAAGAAAATGAAGATTTGTTGATGCTGTTAATGCCGATGATGCTCAGCGATTTTTAATAAATTCTAAGCGATTGAATAACAGAAAATGAATTTGAACTTAAAGAATCCGCTTGTCTTTTTCGACTTGGAAACGACCGGAACGAATATAACGACCGACCGAATTATAGAGTTGGCTTATGTAAAGGTGTTTCCGAACGGAAAAACAGAAGAAAAAGATATTTATATCAATCCGGGAATGCCCATTCCTCCGGCTTCGACGGCCGTTCACCATATTACAGACGAAATGGTGGCCGATAAGCCGTTGTTCAAAGATGTGGCGCGGAATATTGCGAAGGTGTTCGAGGGAGCCGATATTGCCGGATTTAACTCCAATCGTTTTGATGTTCCTCTACTTATAGAAGAGTTGTTGAGAGCCGGGGTCAATCTCGATATATCGAAAAGGAAGTTTGTCGATGTACAAACTATCTATCATATCATGGAGCCTCGCACGTTAAAAGCCGCTTACAAATTCTATTGTGGAGCGCCGTTGGTCGATGCCCATTCGGCTTTGGCCGATACGCGGGCGACTTATGAGGTGTTTAAGGCTCAGCTCGACCGTTATACGGAGGAGATGAAAGAAGAGTATGAAGGAAAGTATCTCACGAACGATATAGACTCGTGGGTATCGTTTTCGACTCAAAATAGAAATGTAGATTTCGCAGGGCGTATTATTCTTAATGAGTACGATGTGGCTGTATTTAATTTCGGGAAATACAAAGGGCGTTCCGTCGAGGAAGTTTTCCAATTAGAACCGAGTTATTACAGTTGGATGATGCAGGGTGATTTCCCGTTGAATACGAAAAACGTCATAACTGAAATATATACTCGCGCACGCCGGCGTTTCTAAATTGCGTAAAAAATAGAGCTTCAACGATGTTGAAAGGAAAACATATCATATTGGGTATTACGGGTAGTATAGCCGCGTATAAAGCAGCCTATTTACTGCGTCTGCTGATAAAGCGGGGAGCCGAAGTACAAGTGGTAATGACTCCCTCGGGGAAAGAATTCATTACGCCGGTTACCTTGTCTTCGCTGAGCGGCAAGCCTGTGGTTAGTGAGTTTTTTACGGCCAATACCGGCGAATGGCATAGCCACGTCGATTTGGGGCTTTGGGCAGATGCTTTGCTCATTGCACCGGCCACGGCTGCGACAATCGGTAAGATGGCCAACGGGATAGCCGATAATATGCTTGTTACGACTTATCTGTCTTGTAAAGCTCCTGTTTTTGTGGCTCCGGCAATGGATTTGGATATGTATGCCCATGCTTCGACACAACGTAATTTGGATATGTTGAGGTCATATGGAAATCATATCATAGAACCGGCTACCGGTGAGTTAGCCAGTCATCTTACCGGCAAAGGACGTATGGAAGAACCCGAGAAGATAGTCGAAATACTCGATCGTTTTTTTGAAATTTCTAAGCCGCTTTCCGGGAAAAAAGTCTTGATTACAGCGGGACCTACTTACGAGAAAATCGATCCGGTGCGTTTTATCGGTAACTACTCGTCCGGGAAAATGGGATTTGCCCTTGCAGAAGCCTGTGCCGAGGCGGGAGCCGAAGTTATGTTGGTTGCTGGCCCGGTGAGTCTGAAAACGAATCATTCATCGATCGACCGTATCGATGTCGAGTCTGCCGAAGAAATGTATAGGGCTGTGCTATCCGAGTACGACCGGTCGGATATAGCGATTATGTGTGCGGCCGTCGCCGATTATGCTCCCGAAACGGTAAGCGATGTGAAATTGAAACGAACAGGGGAAGACCGGATTCTTCGGCTTCGACCGAATCCCGATATAGCGGCAGAGTTGGGACGAAGAAAAAGACCCGGACAGTGTTTGGTGGGTTTTGCTCTCGAAACCAATGACGAGGAAATGAATGCCCGTTTGAAGATGGAGAAAAAGAATCTTGATTTTATCGTTTTGAATTCATTGCGGGATGCGGGTGCGGGATTTCAGTGTGATACGAATAAAGTAACTGTTATCGGTAAGCAGGGAGAACCGATGGAGATTCCGTGTAAGCCCAAGATCGAGGTTGCTGCCGATATTGTCGATATTATCGGCCGTTATGTGTCGGAGGATCGTTGAATCTTAAACGGTAGAAACTCCTCCATTTGAGTGTCTTGGATAAGAGAGATGATATGAAAAGAAATGTCTTGTATTTTTTACTTCTCCTCCTTCCTTTCCTGTCAGCTGCACAGGAGTTGAATTGTCGTGTAGAGGTGAATAGTGACCAGATACAGGGCACGAATAAAGAGGTGTTTACGACTTTAAAGGAAGCTATAACCGAGTATATTAACGATAGAAAATGGTCTACGGCCCAAATTTCGCCGGTCGAACGGATAGATTGTTCCATGCTTTTTACCGTTAAGGAATATACCGATAATCGGTTTGTCTGCGAGTTGCAAGTGCAATCGCGGCGTCCGGTATATAACAGTTCCTATACGACGACACTCATCAATTTCAAAGATACCAAAGTAGAGTTCAATTATCAGCAATACGAACCGCTTGTATTTTCCGAGACAAGTATAGAGAGTAATCTCACGGCTGTTATCAATTTTTATGTTTACATGATTCTCGGAGTCGATTTCGACAGTTTCTCGCCTATGGGGGGAACTCCATTCTACGAATTGGCACATCAAGTGGTGAATCTTGGACAATCTTCTATGGAAGCCGGGTGGAAGGCTTTTGAAGATACCCGTAATCGCCATGCTTTATTATCGGCGTTTATCGAGCAGGGCACTGCCGGATTTCGACAGTTATGGTATGACTATCATCGAGGCGGTTTGGACGAAATGGCTTTGAGTGTAGATAAAGGACGGGCAAAAATAACCGATGCTATACAGCAATTACAGAAAGTATACGAAGCTGCACCGATGTCGGTACTCATTCCTTTATTTAAAGATGCAAAACTCGATGAGTTGGTAAATGTGTATTCAAAAGCTCCGGTTTCGGAAAAAGAATCGGTATATGAAACGTTGAGTGGTATCTATCCTACCGAGAATACGATACTCGAGAAAATACGTCAGACGGAAAGATAAAGTGTAGTTACTATGATCAAGAAATTGAGTATTCGCAATTATACGCTTATCGATGAACTCAATATTGAATTTAACTCGGGTTTTTCGGTGATAACAGGTGAAACGGGGGCCGGTAAATCTATCATATTAGGTGCATTGTCGTTGATACTGGGGCAGCGTGCCGATTTGAAATCATTGAAACGTACCGATGAAAAGTCGGTAATAGAAGGTCTTTTCGATATATCGTCGTATCATCTGCAATCTTTTTTTGAAGAGAACGAACTGGACTATGATGCTAAGGAGTGTATTTTGAGAAGAGAGATTCTTCCGTCGGGCAAGTCGAGGGCTTTTATCAATGATACGCCGGTTTCTGTGACTCAGTTGAAATCATTAGGAGAACAGCTTATCGATATACATTCTCAGCATCAGAATCTTTTGTTGGCCGATTCTCATTTTCAGTTACGTGTCGTCGATACGATGGCCGGAAATTTTAGTTTATTGTCCGATTATCAACGGGAGTATCGTTCGTGGCATGAATTATTGAGAGAATATGCTCGATTACAAGATGAAAATCGATCGGGTAGGGAAGAAGAAGATTATTTGCGGTATCAGTTGTCCCAGTTAGAGGAGGCACAATTGAAAGAAGGAGAGCAAGAAGAATTGGAGGTAGAGCAGCAAACGTTGCAACATGTCGAGGAAATAAAGGGCGAGTTGGCGGTTATTCAGGGATATTTGCATGAAGAAGAGACTGGTGTTGTTCCTCTCCTGAATGCAGCATTGTCCAAAATGAAATCTCTCTCCCGGTTATACCCCGAAATCGATGAGTTGGTGGGACGGATTGAATCGGATTATATCGATTTGAAAGATATTGCTTCGTCGGTCGATCATTCCCAAGATAGCCTGAGTGTAGATCCCGATCGATTGTCTTGGGTTGAAAATCGTCTGGATATTTACTACTCTTTGCAGCAGAAGCATAGGGTGAGTACGACCGTTGAATTGTTGGCTCTGAGAGATTCTTTTGCCGATAAGTTGACCCGTATCGAAAATTTCGATGAGGAACTGTCGGAGCTAAGGAGAAAAATCGAGGTGCAGGAGAGAAGGGTGAGTGAGCTTGTCGGCAAACTTTCGTCGGAACGGAGAAAAGCTGCCGATCAAATATCCCGAACGTTGACTGAAAGGGTGAAACCTTTGGGGATGCCGCATCTGCGGTTCGAAATAGAAATTTCTCCTCGTCAGCAATATGACGAAAATGGAGG
This sequence comes from Barnesiella sp., assembly GCF_022723415.1. NCBI lineage: Bacteria > Pseudomonadati > Bacteroidota > Bacteroidia > Bacteroidales > Barnesiellaceae > Barnesiella > Barnesiella sp. The sequence continues at coordinate 13,982 of NZ_JAIJHU010000044.1, forward strand.
TGATATTATTCGTTTTTTGTTTTCTGCCAATAAAAATCAACCGTTACAATCGGTATCCGAGGTCGCTTCTGGTGGAGAAATATCGAGATTGATGCTTTCGTTGAAAGCTCTCATTGCTCATGCTATGGCATTACCCTCGATTGTTTTTGACGAGGTCGATACGGGTGTGTCGGGAGAGATTGCCGATAAGATGGCCGGAATTATGAGGGAGATGGCCGAGTGCATGCAGGTGATCAGTATCACTCATCTGCCGCAGGTCGCTTCTCTGGGACAAACGCATTATCGGGTTTATAAAAGTGATACGGAAACATCGACAGCCACTTATTTGATTAAGTTATCGGAAAAAGAGAGGATCGAGGAAATCGCTCGTATGCTGAGTGGTTCCTCTTTGACAGCTGCGGCTTTGGATAATGCTCGTGAATTATTGAAACGTAATGACTTGAAAGATGGAAAAAAATGAAATGATTTTTGGCATCCGAGCTGTAATAGAAGCAGTGGAAGCCGGAAAGGAAATAGATAAGATTTTGGTAAAAAAAGACCTTCAAGGCGATTTGGCGAAAGAACTTTTCGATTTGATAAAAGGTCGTGGATTTTTCGTTCAGCGTGTACCGGTCGAACGATTGAACCGGATTACCCGCAAAAATCATCAAGGAGTGATCGCTTTTATTTCGGCGGTGTCGTATCAGCGGTTGGGAGATATAATCCCTTCTTTGTTCGAGGAGGGGAAGGTTCCATTCATTGTTCTTCTCGATGGAATTACCGATGTACGTAATTTTGGAGCGATTGCTCGAACGTGTGAATGTACAGGCGTAGATGCCATTGTGTTACCCGAACGGGGAAGTGTCAGTGTGAATGCCGATGCGGTAAAAACTTCGGCGGGAGCTTTGTTGCATATCCCTGTTTGTCGGGAGCGCTCGATACATAGTGCTATTCGTTATTTGAAAGATAGCGGGATTAAAGTGGTCGCTGCTTCTGAGAAGGCTGTTATGAATTACACACGGGTGGATTATACGGTCCCCGTAGCAGTGGTTATGGGCGCTGAGGATACAGGGGTCGATGCCGATAATTTACGTTTGTGCGACGAGATGGTTGCTATCCCTCAGGTTGGGAACATCGGTTCGCTCAATGTTTCTGTGGCAGCGGGCGTCATGATGTATGAAGTGGTTAGACAAAGATTTAGCGGTGATTCAGTTTTTTGATTTATAGAGAAGAAGGAATAAAGTTTTACAAATAATAAACTTCATTCCTTCTTCTCTATAAGCCTAAAACATCGTATTTTACTTTTTATTCTTAACGGTTTTTAATCTGTAATGCTCTGGTTTAGCAGGGGTATTCATTTGGTCGTCAAGAATAACGACCGTTGTATCGCTTTCTACCCACAAATTGACGGTTTGATTCGAGCCGCTGTCGGGGACTAGCTTGTAAACTTTGGCTGCTTTATCTTTTTTAGTCCCTTTATGTGATAGCTTTTTCCCTTTACTGTTTATTTTTTTTCCGCTTTTCCCATCGGCTGTTATATAGGTTGTTGTCATTTGGTATACGCCATTGACACTGTCTATCTTTTGGGTAATGATTACCAAGTAGTCCATACTGTCTTTTTTCTCGGAAGCTGTCGGTACTGTACCTTCATAAGCGAATACATCTACCAACCCGGTCGAGTCGGTTCCTACGATTTCTACGGCTTCGCCTTCGCCGGTCATCTGATTTTGTTTATTGTTTGACTGGCAAGCGATAAGAGCTGCCACGGCGAATAATGTAAAAACAAATTTTTTCATATCGTTATATATTGGTTTTTCCCTATAACATGTCGAAGCAATAAAAAGTTTACCCGAGTTGATAAAATCGCTTCAAAATTGTTTGAATAGATTCTGCGTGCCAACGGGCTATTTTTTCTCGTCCGCATTTCGATAGAAGTATTTTGCAATCTGCGTAGTTATCCATAAAAAGGTTTTCGGTGAGGAGCGCGGGGCAAACAGATTCTCTTAATATACAGAAATTCTCTTCTTTACAACCTCGAAAACGAAGTTCGGGAAAATGATTTTTCCAGAGGTCTCGAAATATTTCGGCGTATGATTTGCTTTTGTGACTACCTGAATAGGTAAACACTTCTCCACCGCTTCCTCCACCGGCATTCGCATGGATAGAGATAAGTAAACAATCACTTTGTTTGGCGATCGTATTGGCCCGTTTGCTGCGTTCCGATAAAGAAATATCTTCTTTTTCGGGTACTAGTCGGACACAAGAGATACCGGCCTTTTTCAATAGAATTTCTATTCGGGATACGATGTCGCGGTTAAACTCCCATTCGAATAGTTGACTACCGTCGGGCCATATAGGAGACCTCTTTCCTGGTGTGTCGTATCCGTGCCCGTTGTCTAAAAGAATTTTTACCATAGTTCGATTTTATTTGGGTGGACAAATTTAGGGGGCTAAATGTTTATATTTATGGCATAATGATATACAGTAACAACAATTAGGTATGGCAAAGCCCTTATTTCACCTAAAAAGGGGATTGTATAACTCTTGGGAATGCTGTTCCTTTGTCATGTCGAAACAATGATATTTCGCTATATTTGTAGAATATAGGATGCGGTTCGGCAGAGTCAAATCGGAAATGAGGTTTCCGTTTGCCTTTGCGCTCACCTTTGGTTATATTTGTATTTCAATGATACAAAAAAGTAAAAGAAAAAAAGATGTATAAACTCGGAGCATATAATCAGAATAACCGAATGAGCGATTTGGTTTGTGACAATTACCCTGTGTTGTTAGTCATGAGCCGTTTCGGCATCGCGTTGGGTTTCGGCGATAAAAGTATCGGGGAGGTTTGTCGGGAAAATGGCGTACATACCGAAACATTTTTGGCCGTAGTTAATTTATTGTTAGACGAGGGTGATGTCGATGACTATAAAAATGTTATATCTACCGGGGCTTTATTGGAGTATTTACATAATTCTCACGACTATTTTCTGAATTTCAGATTACCGGCTATTCGTTGTAATCTATTGAATGCGATAGATGGAGGAGAGAAAGATATTTCTATTGCAATTCTCCGGTTTTTCGATGAGTATGTAGCCGAGGTTCAGAAACACATGCGGTATGAAGAGAGTACTGTTTTTCCTTATGTAAACTCTTTATTGGCAGGTGTAAAGCCCGATATGTACAGTATTGCGATATTTCGAAAACGACACGATCAGGTTGAAGCGAAATTGACCGAATTGAAAAATATATTGATAAAATATTATCCGGCATCGAGTAGTAATGAGCTGAATAGCGTGTTGTTCGATATATTTACATGCGAACAAGATTTAGCTTCGCATAATTATATAGAGGATTATCTTTTTATTCCGGTCATTCAAACGCTGGAATATAATATAGAAAGAAAAAAATGAAGCCTGTATTAAAAGTCGTCATAGCAGAACCTTCATTGATTATCCGTAAGGGATTATTGACTGTGTTGAAAAAACTGTCGACTCTCAATATCGAAGCGGCCGAAGTTGCCGATATGCAGCAGCTCCCAGCATTATTGTCGTGGCGTAGGCCAGATATATTGATTATAGATCCGGGATTGGCAGGTATATCGTCTATTATACAATTTAAGAAGAGCCTTGAAGGTCTCTCATTGAAATGCATTGCTTTACAGCATTCTTTGGCAGATGCTTCGGTTTTAAAAATGTATGATGGAGTCATCTCGGTGTACGATTCGGCAGAGCAGATTAAGGAAACGTTTGAATCGATGGTGCAGACTTCTTCTGAAAAAGAAGAACGACAAGAACCGCTCACCGAGAGAGAAAAAGAGATTATTATAGGCGTTGTGAAAGGAATGACCAATAAGCAGATCGCTGAAAAATTGTGTTTGTCTGCCCATACAGTCATAACCCATAGGAGAAACATCGCAGGGAAATTGCAAATACATAGTCCGGCTGGATTGACGATCTATGCCATAGTGAATAAATTTGTGGATATCAATGATATAAAAGATTCTATTTATAGCCGTGAGGAGTGATTACTTCGTTATATAAGTTATTTGATGTTGTTTTTGGGAAAATCCGCCTATTGGTTAGGCGGATTTTTTCATGGTGATAAATGGTAGGAAGTTGGTATGATGTAAATTTGTTTCGACTATCTTTGCATTATAAAAAAGAAAGAATGATTAAAGCCCTGTTTTTCGATATTGACGGTACGCTTGTGAGTTTTCATACTCATCGTATTCCTCGTTCTACGGTAGAATCGTTGGAGAAAGCTAAAAAGAAAGGATTGAAAATCTTTATCTCTACGGGACGACCTTTGACTTATATCAATAATCTCGATGATATCAAAAGCCTTATTGATGGATATATTACTACGAATGGTGCTTATATATTGGTCGGAGATAAGGTAATCGCTTGCCATACAATTCCCAAAGAAGATGTTTGTGCAATGATGAAATTTTCCGATGAGCGGAAATTCCCGTGTATATTGGTGGGAGAATCGGCAGCTCTGGTCTATAACACGACTCGAGAAATCGAAGAATTTTTCCATCGGTTGCTCGATTTGAACAATATCTCCGGTAATATCTCTTTGAGTGCTCTTTTGCAACAACGCATTATACAGATGACACCGATTATTACAGCCGAGGAAGAGGCAGAGATTATGCCTTGTTTACCTTCTTGTGAGTCCAGTCGGTGGTATCCTGCTTTTGCCGATGTAACCGCTAAGGGAGTAGATAAAGGAAAGGGGGTGAAATCGGTTGCGAAATATTGTGGTTTTTCCATAAGTGAAGTAATGGCATTTGGCGATGGAGGAAACGATACCAATATGTTGAAAGTCGCGGGTATTGGTGTCGCTATGGGTAATGCCGGAAATTCGCTAAAAAAGGTAGCCGATTATGTGACAACTTCTGTCGACGACGATGGTATAAAACGAGCTTTGGAGTATTTTCATGTAATATAAAAACCGCCCGATTTTATATTATCGGGCGGTTTTCTATATATGATCGGTTGTTTTTACGGTATTACCACACTAAACTCAGCGATAGAGGTCTTTTGGTTTCCGTTTATCTCTTCGATGGGTTCTAATTTCAAGTATCTTGTTTCCAAGACTTTCCCGAATGTGACGAATTGAGGAATAGGATTGTTCTTTATGTTGCTGAATTCACCGTTAAGTATAATGCCTTTCCATTCTTTTCCGTCGTTACTTTGATACAAATTATAGTGGAAAATAGTCCCATCGGTATTCCCTTCTTGTACCGGTGTGTAACAGAACCCTTTTATGCTTCGTATTTTTCCGAGATCGATGAGGATAGGAGAAAGACCGTCGCTGTAAATAGCAGTCTCGATTTTTTTGTCAATAGCTTCTACTGCTTCTTTATCTCCGATAAGACACTCTTGGGGAGTGAAAACCGAATTTTGTGCTTCTTCTGATTTTTCTATAATAGGGTTTGCATAGAATATTCCGGTTCGTAATATGGAGAAATCGGCTCTTGTCCGATTAATAGTCACTCTTAATTTGTCGGCGATAACATCGTCGAATCTCACCAGTCGTTTATATCCTATTGTTGTGCCTTCGGAGATTTTTTTCCATACTCCGTTTATCGAAGCCTCTACGGTAAATGCTTCAATTCGTTGTCCGTTCTGTATATCCTCTTGCAGTAAGAGTGTATTCACGGGAGTCGTAGCCGTTATATTTATCTCGAAGGAATCGCCCTCTTTCCCGGTAATTTTTTCGTGAGAAGTTTTTCCATAATCGGTTGCAAATGTATGGCTTATATATTGAGCCAGTTCTTGCAGCCGTTTGGCGTCGTTTTCATGAATCAACCCCCTTGTGTCGGGAGGAATATTGAGCAGTAAAACAGAATTGTATCCTACCGATTTGAAATAGATGTCCACCAATGTAGAAAGCGATTTTACCTTATCGTCTTCTTCCCGATGATAGAACCAGCCCGGACGAATCGATACATCGACTTCCGACGGGTACCAAAATAATTCGGTCGCTTGTTCTAAAAGGGCTCGACTGCCGAGGTCTTCCGATTTGTTTTTTAAACCTAATACGGTGTTAATACTGTCTGAACGGGAATATATACCGGGAACAAGAGCCGTTGCGCTCCATTCGGTTTCCCGCCCATATCCTTTTTCGTTTCCTACCCATCTTACGTCGTCTCCCATGATAGCCATGACAGCGTTGGGTTGTAACTTTTGTATGGTTTTATAGAACTGATCCCAGTCATATTCTTGTTTTTTACCATTAGGACCTTCACCGCAAGCACCGTCGAACCAAACTTCGTGTATCTCTCCGTAGTTTGAGAGCAACTCGGTAAGTTGTTCGATGAAAAATTTATTGTATTCGGGCGAGTTTCCATAGCAAGATGCATTTCTGTCCCACGGAGATAGGTAAACACCGAATTTGAGACCATATTTGTCGCAAGCCTCTTTCATCTCTTTGACTACATCGCCTTTTCCATCTTTCCAGGGTGATGAAGCGACCGAGTGACTGGTTGTAGCAGTGGGCCATAAACAAAAACCGTCGTGATGTTTGGCTGTGAGAATCGCCATTTTAAATCCGGCATCTTTCAGCGTTTTTACCCATTGTTCGGCATCTAACTGAGTGGGGTTAAAAAGTTTGGGATCTTCCTTCCCGTCTCCCCATTCCCGATTGGTAAAGGTGTTTATACCGAAGTGTAGAAATGCGGTCAGTTCCAATTGCTGCCATGCTAGTTGTTGAGGTGTAGGTGTCAGGTGTGCTGCCATTTCGACTTTTTGTTCGATTGTCGAGCCTTCGGGAAAAACGAGATGTTTTTCGTAATATTGTTTTTTGTTCGACTGACAACCTGCGAATAGAGCACAAATAGTGAGAAAAACACATGTATTTTTCATTGGGTATAAATAATTAGTTTCCGTACAAAGATAATGATTCTATACAAAAAATAAAATACCTGTAAAATGTATGCTTTTGTTATAAAAAAGATAATGAGCGTTTAATAGGTGCATATCAGATTTTATTCGCTTATTCCATAGTAGTTTCCGTTTCCTCGTTTCGTATTTTACCTTGTATTCTTATGGGTTTGGAAAAATATGCCCGGAATTTCGGGAGATAAGTGTGTCATATATGTGATTAGCGTAAAGTCTTCCTATGGGGAGAAATATTTCTTTCCCGATAAGTTTTATTTTTTTCTTGGAAAACATTTCGATTTTTTCGATAGGTACGATATATGAACGGTGAATGCGGAGAAAATTTTCTTCGGGCAAAATTTCTTGAATCGTTTTCATGTTCGTTCGGGACAGTATGTATCCCCCGTTTTCCCGAAAAATTTTAGTATAGTTTTCCATCGCTTCGATATATAGAATGTCATTAATGGGAATTGTTACGTTGGCGTATTCTTGTTTGATAACGATATTCTCGGGGACTTTTTCTGTTTCTATTCTGCGAATGGCTTTCTCGACAGCTTTTTTAAATCTTTCGTAAGCAAACGGTTTGTGTAGGAAATCTACGGCATCGAGGTCGAATCCGTTGAGAGCGTATTGAGCGTGTGCAGTGGTGAATATAAAGCAACACTCTCTGGGTAGAGCGTGAGCGATATCCAGTCCGTTGATACTATTCATTTCTATATCGAGGAAAACCAAATCGGGTTTGTGTCGTTTGATCTCTTCCAACCCAATACGAGGTTCGCTGAATGTCGAAAGATCCAAATTTCCAAACCGTTCACAAAATTGAGTGATGACAAGTAAAGCTAGAGGTTCGTCGTCAATGGCTATACAAGAAAATTTTTTCATTGTAGTCGAATAGTTAGTCTGATTTTATATTGTCGGTTTTCTTGGACAGTCGTTAAATTAAAACGACCCGGATAGAGCAATTCTAATCGCTTGCGGCAATTTTCGATGCCGATAGCAGGGGTCTTTTCCTTTTTTTCTTTCATGACCGTATTTTCTGTTTCGAAAAGGAGTTGTCCGTTTTTCACTATAATTCTGATGAGTACAGTGCAATCTATATCGGAAGATGTACCGTATTTAAAAGCGTTTTCCACGAATGTAATAAGAATCATAGGAGGAATTGGAGCTTGGTCATCGTCGGTTTGCGTTTCGAAAGAAATGTGGGTATGTTTATTTAGTCTGAGAGCTTGTAAATCGACATATTGGCGAATATAATCTATCTCGTTACAAACGGGAATGGTTTCTGATGTAGTTTGTGCATACATATATTTGAGAATGTTGGAGAATTGAATGAATGCCGATTCTGTTTTATCGGATTTGGTCAAAACCAAACCATATAATGCATTGAGTGTATTGAATAGAAAATGAGGATTGATTTGTGCCTTGTAAAGAGCCAATTCCGCTTTATTCTTTTCTGCTTCGATTTCTTGTTTGGACAGAATTTGGCGAAATAGTTCGAATGTCAGTTCTATGGCGAGACTGAATCCGGTGACGATGAGAAAGAAAAACCATACGGTTTGTGTTCGCATGTGCTGTCGTATACCCAAGTCCAGAGAAGAAGTGGAAAACTTGTCTTTTGGAATAGGTATCTGGCTGAGTCCCCATGTGATTATCAATAGAGCCGCTATAAGAAAAAAAACTTGTCCGAATTTATGTCTTAAAAAAAGTGAGGGTATGTTGGCTTTGCGGTAAGTAAAATAAAGGGCATATAAGTAAACGATCAATGTTAACATGAAATAGGTGTGGTGTATGATCCATTTTTCCACAGGAGCTAACATGATGATCACTGGTAGTATAACCAAACAAAAAAGTAAGTCTATGTATGTACTGATACGAGTCTGCCTCATATTTTCATTTGTGTGTCGGTTTATATTGAAGGGAGAGTAGTCGTTGAAAAATTTCTTTTATGACAAAGGTAGAGCTTTCTTGTGAATTTGTCAATTGTCATCATTTGCTGTTCGGCATCACTTTTTAGTCGTTTATCAATACATGTTTATCTGGTAGCAATATAATTTATAAATTTGAGAATTACTTTTCGGGGTAACGAAGATTAATCGCAAATTAAATAATCATCACATAAAACAGTAAAAATGAAACAATTTATTATTGCTATGGCTGTATTGTCTATGCTCTCGGCATGTAAAGAATCCCAACGAAGAGAAGGCACAGCAATGTACAAAACAATTACCGTAGAACCGACAAATAGGACTTTAAAGTCGGGATATACGGCGACACTGCGTGGACGCCAATTTGTAGAAGTACGTCCGCAAGTAAGCGGAATTATTACCGAAATAAAGATAAACGAAGGTGATGCCGTTCATAAGGGACAAACACTTTTTATCATAGATCAAGTGCCTTATAAAGCAGCTCTTGAAACTGCTGTGGCTAATGTGAAAAGTGCCGAAGCCAAGTTGGCTACGGCTCGACTTTCTGCTGAAAGCAAGGCCGAACTTTTTAAAGAACAGGTCGTTTCTGAATTTGATCTTCAAACGGCAAAAAATGAATTAGCCGAAGCAGAAGCTGCTTTGGCCCAAGCGAAAGCACAAGAAACAAATGCTCGTAACGATCTTTCATATACAGAGGTTAAAAGTCCGGTAGACGGTGTCGCTAGTATGATTCCTTATCGGGTGGGGGCTTTGGTGAGTAGTACTATTTCCGAACCTTTGGTATCGGTGTCTGACGATCAAGAAGTGTATGCCTATTTTTCCATGTCGGAGAATCAAATTCTCGACTTGCTTCAACAATATGGTTCTCTGCAAAAGGCGATGTCGCAAATGCCTGACGTAGAACTTACATTGAGCAATGGTAAGGCTTATGTACAACAGGGTAAGATTGATGCCATTAGTGGAACCGTCGATGAAAGTACCGGAGCAATCAGTTTGCGAGCCTCTTTTTCTAATCCCGACGGACTGTTACGTAACGGTGGAAGCGGGACGGTTCTTATTCCTACGGTAAGAAAAAATTGTATCGTTATTCCTCAGACGGCCACTTATGAGTTACAAAATCGGGTATTCGTTTACAAAGTTGTTGAAGGAAAGGCGAAATCTGCTCCGGTCGAGGTATTTAAATTGAATAACGGTACAGAGTATATCGTAGAATCGGGTCTTAATTCGGGAGATGTCGTTATTGCCGAAGGAGCCGGATTAGTACGAGAGGGAACGATAATAGAAAGTCAGACGACCCAAGAATAACGTGTTGCCATGAAAATAAAAGTATTTATAGATCGCCCCATATTGGCGGGCGTTATATCCGTCGTGATACTCATTATTGGATTGATAGGTCTTTCCCAGTTGCCCATAGAACAATTCCCGGAGATAGCTCCTCCTACGGTTAGTGTTTCGGCCAGTTACACAGGGGCTAATGCCGAAACTGTGCAAAAGAGTGTGGTCGTACCTTTGGAAGAAGCTCTCAATGGAGTGGAGAATATGATGTACATGGTTTCATCATCTACGAATACTGGCTCTGCGAGAATTACAATCTATTTTCGTCAGGGTACAGATCCCGATATGGCGATGGTCAATGTACAAAATCGTATAGCTAGTGCTCAGGGGCTTTTGCCAGCCGAGGTTACGCGGAGTGGAATTACGGTTCGTAAACGACAGACGAGCAATATTAAAGCATTGGCTCTTTATAGTCCAGATAATTCATTCGATGAAAGTTTCTTGAACAACTATTTGAAAATAAATATTGAACCCCGTCTTTCTCGTATAGCTGGCGTCGGCGAGGTGAATGTGATGGGAGCCGATTATTCGTTGCGTATTTGGCTCGATCCGGGTAAGATGGCAAAATACGGGTTGGTCCCGACAGATATAACGACGGTTCTCGATGAACAAAATTTGGAGGCTCCTACCGGGACTTTGGGTGCGGAGTCGGAAAATACGTTTCAATATGTATTGAAATACCGGGGGCGTTATGAAGACGAGAAAGATTATGAAAATTTGGTAATCAAGTCTCTTGCCAGTGGAGAAGTGTTAAGATTGAAAGATGTTGCTCGGATAGAGCTGGGTTCCCGTACTTACACTTATATTGGAGAGGTGAATGGACATCCTGGCTCTAACTGCATGATCGCGCAAACTTCCGGTTCGAATGCGAATGAGATTATTGAGGAGGTAGACAAAGTCGTAGCCGAAATTTCAAAATCTTTGCCTAAGGGTATGGAGTTGGTAGATTTGATGAGTTCCAAAGACTTTCTCGATGCTTCTATTAAGAACGTGATAAAAACATTGGTCGAAGCTATCCTTTTGGTGATATTTGTTGTGTATGTATTTTTGCAAAGTATGCGTTCGACGCTCATACCTTCTATTTCTATCATTGTCTCTCTGATAGGTACGTTTGCTTTCCTTTATGCGGCCGGTTTTAGTCTGAACATGTTGACTCTGTTCGCACTGGTGTTGGTAATCGGGACGGTAGTCGACGATGCGATAGTTGTGGTCGAGGCTGTACAGGCTAAATTCGATGAGGGATATAAATCTTCCTATTTGGCAACCGTCGATGCAATGGGAGGTATAACGTCTGCATTGATTACGACCACTTTTGTTTTCATGGCAGTGTTTATACCTGTTTGTTTCATTGGCGGTACGACCGGAACGTTTTATACGCAGTTCGGTCTCACTATGGCAGTAGCGGTAGCGATCTCAATGGTCAATGCGTTGACTTTAAGTCCGGCATTGTGCGCTTTGATTATGACCCCTCACGTGATTGGAAAAGGAGGCAAAATGAGTTTTTCTTCTCGTTTCCATATGGCATTTGATACGGCATTTCATCGTATCGTGATGAAATATAAAACAGGAGTGTTTTTTATGTTTAAACATAAATGGTTAGCTGGTGTATTGTTGGTAATTGCTGGCGCCGGATTGTTTATTTTGATGAAAACGACGAAAACCGGACTTGTGCCGCAGGAGGATATGGGAACTATTTTTGTAGATGTACGTACTTCTCCCGGAACGAATTTGGAGCAAACTAAGGTTGTAATGGACGAAATCGACAGGCGTATCAAGGGTATTCCTCAGGTTCGTATATTCTCTAAGGTGACAGGTAATGGTATGATTAGCGGTCAAGGGGCATCGAACGGCATGTTTATCATTCGTTTGAAACCCTGGGACGAACGGACGGACGATGAAGATGAAATAAATGCTGTTATCAATGAAATATATAAACGTACAGACGATATATCTTCGGCACAGATTATGGCTTTTGCACAACCGATGATTCCTGGCTATGGCGTGAGCAGTGGATTTGAAATTTATGTGCAGGATCAAAAGGGGGGTACGATTGAGGATTTGTTGAAATATACGCGTCAGATGATCGACGCTTTGAATGCTAGACCCGAAATCGCACGTGCCACGACTTCGTTCGATACTAAGTTCCCTCAATATTTGGTCGAGGTAGATGCTGCCCGCTGTAAACGTAACGGAGTATCGCCGTCGGAAGTGCTGAATGTATTGTCGGGATATATAGGAGGAAACTATGCATCGAATATGAACCGTTTCTCGAAATTATATCGAGTGATGGTGCAGGCTTCACCGGAATTTCGGTTAGATACGGAAGCATTAAATAATATGTTTGTCCGTAATTCAGATGGTGAAATGTCCCCGGTTAGTCAATATTTGACACTGACTCGTGTGTATGGGGCTGAAACGCTGTCTCGTTTTAATCTTTTTTCGGCTATTAGTGTTAACGGCACACCTGCGGCAGGGTACAGCTCGGGACAAGCTATTCAGGCAGTTCGAGAGGTCGCGGAAGAGACACTTCCCGAAGGCTACGGATTCGAGTTCGGAGGAATGTCTAGGGAAGAGGCATCGTCGGGTAGTACCACTACGTTGGTATTTGTGATATGTGTTGTGTTTATCTATTTGATTTTATGTGCTTTATATGAGAGTCTTTTCATTCCCATCGCGGTAATTCTTTCCGTTCCTTTTGGTTTGGCCGGAAGTTTCTTGTTTGCTAAAATGTTTGGCTTGGAAAATAACATCTACTTGCAAACCGGACTAATCATGTTGATAGGATTGTTGGCGAAAACGGCGATTTTGTTGACAGAATATGCTTCGGAACGTCGTCGGCATGGTATGACAATTACCCAAGCGGCAATCTCGGCAGCTCAGGTTCGGTTACGTCCGATCCTTATGACTTCGCTTACCATGATATTCGGTATGTTACCTATGATGTTTTCGTCGGGTGTAGGAGCTAACGGGAATATTTCTATCGGTGTAGGAACTGTCGGTGGTATGTTAATCGGTACGATAGCTTTATTGTTTATTGTTCCTGTGTTGTTTATCGTATTCCAAACTTTACAAGAAAGATTAATGCCGGAACGTAAGTTACCCAAAATTGAAGAAAATAAATAAACTTGTGAATCATTGATATGAAAAGGATAATTATAGGTTTGTTATTATCGGCCGGATTGAGCGGTTGCCACATATATAGGACGTATGAACGTCCTGAATTATCGGGAGTCGATAGTCTGTATCGAGTTCCGGCAATGACAGAAGATACGATGTCGCTTGCTGATTTTTCGTGGAAAGAACTTTTTACCGATACGGTTTTACAGCAGCTTATCGAAAAAGGAATAGCAAATAATACCGATTTGAATATAGCTCGATTGAAAGTGCGTGAAGCAGAAGCTTTGTTGACCTCTTCTAAGTTGGCGTATTTGCCTTCCGTTTCTCTTACTCCGCAGGGAACAATTAAGAGTATAGAAGGAAATAGTCCGACTAAGACGTATAATTTGGCTGCATCGGCCGATTGGGAATTAGATATATTCGGACGTCTCACTAATGCCAAACGAGAGGCAAAGGCTGTGTTAGAGCAAAGTCAAGCATATAAGCAAGCCGTCCAGACTCAGTTGATCGCTACGATCGCAAATAGTTATTATACACTGTTGATGTTGGATAAGCAACTCGATATTAGTAGACGAACGGCCGAGATATGGGCAGAGAATTTACGCGTTATGAAGGCTTTAAAGAAAGCGGGGCAAACTACTGAAATGGCTGTTGCTCAAATCGAAGCGAGTAAATTGTCGGTCGATGCTTCTTTATTGTCATTAGAACAGCAAATTACCGAGGTGGAAAATTCTTTATCGTCTTTATTGGGAGTAGTTCCTCAGAGGATAGGTCGTTCGACATTGGATATGCAGTCCTTTCCCGATACTTTATCGGTAGGAGTACCTTTGCAGTTGTTGCAGAGGCGTCCAGACGTACGCCAAAGTGAAGCTGCATTAGCCGAATCTTTTTATACGACAAATCGGGCTTATTCAGCTTTTTATCCTGCCATTACGCTAAGTGGTTCGGCGGGGTGGACGAATGCAGCCGGAGCTATTATTTCTAATCCGGGGGAATGGTTGTTTTCTGCGGTGGGGGCATTGGTACAACCGCTTTTCAACAGAGGACAGAATATAGCTAATTTGAAAGTTGCAAAAGCTCGACAAGAGGAGGCTTTACTCACTTTCCGCCAGACACTCCTTAATGCTGGAACAGAAGTAAATGATGCTTTGTTACAATGGCAAGTTGCACGCCGACGATTGGATTTGGATCGACAGCAAATTATTTCGCTTCAATCGGCAGTCAGGAGTTCCGAGCTGCTGATGCGTCATAGTTCACAGAACTATTTAGAAGTACTTACCGCACGCCAGACCCTTTTGGATGCCGAGTTATCGGCCGTATCCGATCGTTTTGAAGAGATACAGGGAGTTATTAATCTTTATCATGCGTTAGGCGGAGGATATTAGGTAAGAAATAATTTTATTATAATAAATGACTCACCCTAAAAGTTCGAACTTTTA
>NZ_JAIJHU010000102.1:0-4357 GCF_022723415.1 Barnesiella sp.
CCCATGATGCACATCATATCACACTTCTGAGCCTCATAGAAGTCGAGTGCCCGTTCTAATGCTGGCAAACAGCCATGTATATCCGAAAATAAGAGGTATTTCATAATTCTTCTTTCCTTTTGATTTCTATTATTTTGATGCGATTCTGTCACCGTTGATCCATTGTGACGGATAACGTGATGCAAAATTAGGAAAAAAACGACAAACTGCCAAGATTTATAGTCAAGAAGTCTGTTAACAATACAAAAAAAATCACCATCACCATCCTCACGGATGATGACGGTGATTACCTGGTGACGACTCGTCAACCTTCTTACTCGCTCCTGGAGCGTATCAAAAATATCGCGGCTATGGATGAGGAATCCGAGATATTTCCATTCGCCAATGGCTATCTCTCCACACTGCAGGGCATAACATCCGTCGGAAGCCACAAACCGGATGAGCTGCCCCACCCCTACCTTCTGCGGATGCCAGTCGCGGCGATACTGCAACAGGGAGTAGCTGCCCGCTGGCAGACATTGTGCTGCACGTTCCAGGGTATCGCATACATACTCGCCATGGATATAAAGGCGCCCATGCACGGCTTCTCGAAAGCGCGCCATGCGCTGAATGATGAACTCCGTCATTGTTCGCCTCCTTCCTCTTTGAGAAACATCTGGTCGAGATCCTCCAACCGCTTCACCTGCAGGAGGGGCTGGAGCGCAGTGGCATCGAAGCAGGGGCACGCCTTCTGCACGCCTGGCAGGTCGCAATGTCCCAAAACGGTGGCAATGGCAGGGAACTGCTGCTTGAGCTGCACGATCAGCATAGCCATCGCCTTCTTCTGCTCCGGGGTGCGGGTGTCAGCAGGTCGTCCCTGCTCATCCAGTCCGCCTTCATAGCAGATACCGATGCTGTGGGCATTATATCCCTTGGCATGTGCTCCCATACGCTCCAGCGGACGGGTTTCCTCGATGCGCCCATTGCGTCGGATATAATAATGGTAGCCGATGAAACGCCAGTGGTTGACCTCCACATGATCGTGGAAGAGTTGCTGCACAGTATAGTTGCGGTTGCAGCGGGTAGCACTGCAATGTATTACGATTAAAGATATTTTTCTTGACATAGTATTTAAGTTTTTAAATGAGATTATCAATTTTGGAACGGTTGCAAACGTCATGCCGGCAGCAGGTGGCGGTCTCTCTCCCTGCCCAGGCATTTTTTTGCGCGTGGGCAGGGAGATTTTTTTGCTTGCCCACGCAAAAATGAAAGTGGGTGCTAATGTTACTTTTGTCATAGTCATATTGTTTAGTTAGCTCCCCGTACTTTTCAGGTATCAGAAAGCGAATTGTTTCTGATGCAAAAGTAAGAAAAAAAATTGATACTCGTATTTAATTTAACATTTAACCCATTTCCCTGCAATACGGGTAACTTAGAGAAAGACGGTCCATTTCCGGGAAAAAGTCAGAAAATGGGCATGTTACCCATTTCGCAGAACGAGAAAGAGAAATTACCAAGAACCGGTACAAATTGTTACCCAAAGCTATATCTTTCGGCAGAGGTGTTACCCATATCCTCCTGTCAAAACTTACAAATTGCTGTTTATCTGATAGTTACGTTTCTTTTACATCGTCAATAAATATGAATATACTATGAGTAGAAAAAGAGAAATATGAATCATTTGAGTGTCGCTCAGATTTTTTTTTTTCAAATTTTTCGAGAAAACTCTTGGTGGTTATTATTTTTTTTATTACTTTTGCACCCGATTAGCTGACAGATATGTCGGCAAACGGATGTTTAGGATTTTAATTTAAGGTCTAAACTACAGAAGATTGGCATTCTTCTTTAGACTGAGGCAAAGGAATCCTGACAGACCTCAACCAGTCGTGTATATGAGTAATCATATATAGATATTACAACTTGGATTGAGGTTTGGCAAGATGTTTTGTCGCAGTTTTAAGAAAATGCCAAGAAAGCCTCAATCCATGAGACTTTTTTTTCCTAAATTCTGAATTACATTTTGTTCATTCCTCTTTCCTTGTTGTTCATTTATAATAACTGATTTAAAAATCTAAATCAAACCAAAAAGATGAGTAACAATGAAAACAACTCAATTATTGAGTTCGGCGTACAGGTCTTCTCATTGACCAAGTATTCCAGTTACCAGAGATGTATCCTTATGCGTATATACAAATATACCCAGAAGGATATCAGTGATGCAATCAGTAGCCAGAAAAATGATCATCTGATCCATTTTACTCCTGCAGAAGAGAGCGAACAGGTTCGCCATGTGAAGATTCCACTCAAGAGATTGGAACCTATCAAAAGCCATTACTCCCGTCTGCGTGGAGCACTTCAGAATATGGCGACGAAGCTAATAGCCATCCCCCACTACACTGCATCCCATGCGATGGAGTATGAATGGTTTCGGCAGCTCTTCATGGTGGAATTCTCTATTGAAAACCATGTCCATTATGCCACACTCCACTTCAAGCTGCCGCTGCTAAAACGTTTTTTGAGCAATTGTATGGGCTATCACCGTATCAACCTGGATACCTACTTTTCCTTTAAGTACTATTCCACGAGACAGTTGTACCGCTTTTATTATGCTCATTTCAAAAAAGGATACACTTATCTGAAACCGGAGTTTCTTGCTCAGACACTCAGCGCTAAAGGCAACTACAACAGTTCGGCAAGTGCAAGAAAGAATCTTCTGGGACCTGCACGAAAGGAAATGGAGAGCATGTTCCAGAACGAGCAGTGCGAGGTGTATTTCCGATACAAGGAAATATATCCGGATGATAATCCTAATTGCATCTGGGCAGAAAAGGTGATATTCACATTCATCAACAGGCAAGACATCGAGCTGTCCGAAAGTGCTAATGAGCAACTGATAGGCTATCAGACTAAAATCAAGGTAGCCCTTACCTATGTCTGGGGAATGGATGAGAAAGCGGCTATTCAACTGTGCAAACACATCCAGTTTACGATGATGAATGAACTTGATGCCTTGTTCAGCCGCATGAGTCGGTCTGTTAAGCGCATGAAGAGCAAGGGTACTCCAATCAGGAATACTGCGGGATACATCAGAAAGTCGCTGGAAAATTTCCTCAACGAGTTTGAGGAAAAGAAATCTCCCGAAGGAAAGGACACCGAGAAGGGAAAGGACTGTCAGGAGGAGAAGTAAACTAAAAAAGGATGGTATCGTACTGAAAGAAGGGCGATATCATCTTTTTTTCGCACAACTTCCGGACAACTATTGCATTTCGCCCTCAAATTTAGTATCTTTGCAATGTCATTCAGAAACAATGACGTTGGAGGCAAAGTGCCGACAACTATATTATTTACCATTTAAAACACAAAATTAGTACTATGGGAATCAAAGTAAAAGCTATCGAAAGAAACATCAATTTCGGTAAGGGAGAAGAGAACTGGCAGTTTGTCATGCAACCTGAGTTGTACGGTCAGCTGGCATTGGAGAAGGTAATCGCACAGGCTGCACTCAACTGTGGCATTCCTAAACCTGCCATGAAGGCTGCCGTCAACGGCTACTGCGAGGTGGTGAAGGCTTGGGCCACTGAGGGTCACTCCATCCCTATCCCGGGTTTGGGCACCATGAGATTCGGTCTCCGTTCCAAGGCTGTGGCTGGGGTTCAGGATGTCAAGGCTTCGCTCATCACAAGCCGCCACGTCATCTTCACGCCTAACACTGATCTGAAGAAGGAACTCGCCGAGACTTCTGTCAACATCACCTGCTACGACCGCAACGGCAAGATTGTCAAGACCGTTACTTCTGACGACAAGAACGTGGAGGATACGGACGATGCTAAGGGCGACTCTGGCAACAATGCCGGCGGCAGCGGCAATACTGCTGGCAGTGGCGAACAGGGTGCTGGCGGCACATCACAGGGCACTGGCGACAACAGCGGAGAAGATAACGAACTTTAATCTGACATCTCACATTTTATTAACCTAAAAGAATCATACTATGAAAAAGAACATGTGGAAGAACATTCTCCAGATTGCGATTACAGTCCTTACTGCAATCGGCGCTGCTTTCGGATTGACGAACTGCAGTATGTAAAGCCGGAAGGCTAATGTAAGAAGCCGTTGGGCATCATGAGGCTACTCATGAGCTCAACGGCTTTTATTGTTATTCGTCGGATGACACGGAATTTATTCGGAGATTTCTTGCTCAAGCGATTACTCACGGATTTTCGCGGAGGCGACCTGTCCGGTCGTTGCAGATACCCCTGGGATCGGAAAAAGTCCCACAGATTTCACAGATTTACACAGATTTTTCTTGGGACGTTTTTTAAGTCACGCAGATTTCGCAGATGACGCAGATTTTTTTCATCGGATGACACGGAATTTATTC
>NZ_JAIJHU010000045.1:0-28434 GCF_022723415.1 Barnesiella sp.
GGTTCAGTAGAAAATTCATGGGGATAGCCCTGAATGTTAGCGAATGAGAGGGGATTGTATCTACTCTTCTCCTCTGCCGTGTACCGTAGCCTTACAGGACGTTGTGACGCAATATAGAGAAGAGATACCGAAGAAACAATAGTTTCTGAGGAGAAGGGTTGAAAAGATTTCATAAGATTTTTAGCTGTAAGGGTTAATCCCCTCGTCTCATAGGCATTCTCTCTATATTCCCTTATGAAAACGGAAACACCTCGTAATGCTACGGAGCACGGCAAGGGAGGAGAGTTGATTTTATTACTTTCACTGCGGGTATTTTCTAACCCCTCCGTCACTTCGTGACACCTCCCCTATATTTTGCATTGCAAAACACAGAGGAGGAGGTTTAATGCCCTTCTATCACACTATTTATCAATGAGATGGATCGTGTTCGGCCTCCTCCTCTGCCGTGCTCCGTAGTGTGGCGTTAGCCATATAGGGGAGGTGTCACGAAGTGACGGAGGAGTTGAGAAGATATTATATAATCTTTGATTGAGGAGTTAGAGATATAAAACGAGCAATCCCCATGAATTATCTACTGAGCCTAAAAATCTACTGGCTCAATATAAGATTTTTTCTATCGGGACAAACAAAAAAAGCAGATTACAATTTTCTTGCAATCTGCTTTATGTGGTCCCACTTGGGCTTGAACCAAGGACCCCCTGATTATGAGTCAGATGCTCTAACCAACTGAGCTATAGGACCGGCACGGATATTTCCGTAAGCGTGTGCAAAGATAGATGTTTTCAAAGAAACCCCAAAATATTTTTTTATTTTTCTTCAAAGGGAATATAAAAGACGGCTGAAATCGCCCCTTCCCTATCGTACCCCGATATACCTCGCCTTTCCATGAAACAGCATAAACAAAAATTGTACAAGCATTTCTCGTCTGCTCGATACGGTTGTACCATCGACCGTCATGCTTCTGTCAACTAAGAAGCTGTTTTAACTTTATTGAGAAATAATATTATCATTGCAAGTAGGTATGTTCCGGCCATATTGAGCTCTTGTCTCGCATCTTGAATCCCTTGATTTTTGTCAATAGCGGGCTATTGACTGCGTATCTCGGACTCCAATCTGCTTCAACATAGGGCTCAATCTGTCTCGGAATAAATTTAAAACAGCTTCTAAAAATTTTTCTATGCAGCCAGAATACCGCACAAAATTCACTACTTTTGCATAAAATGCGAGAATAGGTAACGCCCAAATGTAATCAAGCAAATTTATTTTACCTTCGGTTCGCCCTATTTTCGCTGCACTTAAAACTGTATTTATGAATACGTCTTTGGCGGGTATC
The DNA here is from genome assembly GCF_022723415.1 of Barnesiella sp. Lineage (NCBI taxonomy): Bacteria > Pseudomonadati > Bacteroidota > Bacteroidia > Bacteroidales > Barnesiellaceae > Barnesiella > Barnesiella sp. The sequence goes on from NZ_JAIJHU010000045.1 coordinate 1,334, forward strand.
CGGAATTTATTATTCGATTTAGGTGGAGTTATTATAAATCTCGACCGGCAACGTTGTGTCGATGCTTTAACGGCATTAGGCGATGAAAAAGCCGACGAAATGCTGGACCTATCCGTCCAACGGGGAACACTCATGGATTTGGAAGAGGGGAAAATATCTCCAAGCGACTTTCTCAAGCGCATGCGCCAAAAGATAGGGAAAGCCGTCTCGGACGAGGAAATCGTCCATGCCCTTAACGAACTTTTAATCGGGATTCCCCTCGACCGTTTGACTCTATTACGGAAATTGAGACAGCGGTTCAACGTTATGATGTTGAGCAACACGAATCCTATCATGTTCGATACCAAAATAGCCGAGTGCTTCGCACAAGAGGGATTATCGATAACCGATTATTTCGACGACGTTTATTTATCCTACCGATTAAAATCTTGTAAACCGGACATCGCTATTTTCAAAAAAGTGATCAAACTATCCCGTATCGTTCCGCAAGAGACTTTATTTTTCGATGATTCTCAAAAAAATTTAGATGCTGCGGCCAGCCTCGGATTCAAGACTTTTCTCGTAACACCCGACAGGGATATAGTAACATTTTTCAATACCCAATCGATAGATGACTTCTGAATATAAAGGTATCACAAACGATCAAGCCGCTTTTGCAGCACTCGGCGTATTCGACGGTGTGCATACGGGGCATCGAGCCGTTATCGAAAAAGTAAAAGAAGAAGCGGCTATGAGAAACTTATCGTCGGCAGTCATCTCATTTCGCACACACCCGCAGCAGGTACTTCACCCCGAAATACCTTTTCGCATGCTGACATCGCCCGAAGAACGAGCCGAGCTGTTGCGAAAAACCGGGATAGATCGAACTATTTTTCTTGACTTCACACCCGAAATGTCCTTATTATCGGCGTACGATTTCTTGAAAATCCTGTCAAACCGATACTGTATAAAAGGGCTTATCATCGGCTATGACCATCGTTTCGGGCATAACCGGGCCGAGGGTTTCGAAGAGTACGTCAAATATGGCAAGGACTTAGGGATAGAAATAATCCATGCCCCTGAATTTGTGACAGACCTCGGGCCAGTAAGCTCTTCGATTATCCGAAAATATCTTTTGCAAGGCGATGTTTGCACCGCCAACCGATTACTTTCATATCCTTATACGTTGCACGGGAATGTGGTAAAAGGTTTTCAGGTCGGAAGGAAAATAGGATTTCCCACGGCTAATTTAAATATCGACTACCCGGACAAACTGATTCCTGCAAATGGAGTTTATGCCGTACGAATCGGGATACCAGACGGCAAACATTACGGAGGCATGCTTAATATAGGACATCGGCCGACACTAAACCGCCCGAACGATTATAGCATAGAGGTGAATATTTTTGATTTCTCGGAAGATTTATACGGCAAGACCTTATCTGTCGAACTTATCGAATATGTACGCACGGAGAAAACATTCGCCGATATAAAGGCCTTACAGTCACAATTAGTTAAAGATAAAGAAACTATCCGCAAAATCTTATCCGAGTAATTTCCTCACTCACTTCCGGCGATTCGCAACGCAGAGAATAAATTCAAATTTATTCCAACTTCTATCTATTTTATCTCGAAACCTGAAATCGCTATAACGAGACTTGATAATCTTGTTTATTCAGTTTAGGATCACAACACACCAAACCGACATTCTTCATATCGACAGTTACCCTCACACGCTCGTCTTTAACGAGCTTTTCCCACCACGATTTCACTTCGCTATTACTGCGGATACCATCTATTATCAACAACGCATGCATATCCAAAACAGGGGCAAGCAAATCGGGCAATGCCCGATAATACGGCTTGGGCAAACGATTCACGACAATATACAGACGCTCGGGTGTTTGTCGAAAATAGTCCAAGAGAAACGTAGCATATTCTTCCCGAACGAAATCGGCCTTCTCTCCAACCTCGGCAAAAAGGCTCTCGGCAAAATCATGAATCTCGGGCAACGGTTCTACAACCGTAATCTCAGATTGTCTTCCCGCCAATCTCAAATAGAGAGTCGAAATTCCCCATGAAGTTCCTATTTCGAGAATGTTATCCGGACGAAAGAAGTTGGTCAATCGAAAAAAAAGCCTTCCTCGGCTTGTCGAAATCCGCTTCCGCAAATGTTTCTGTCGATGCGAAAGACTATCGTCCACATGCTCGTGACAAATCGCCTCTATGTCATCATAGGCATAGTACCTCGCTTTCTCCCGTATGACCTTCGTAATAAGTCTAAACGCAAAAGGAGAATGGATACCGAATCCCCATGCTTGACGCATGCGACTCATCGGCGACGTATAATCCTTCCAGAACTTTTTTTGCATGACGGTATTCCTAATCTTCCACAGACAAATCGTTACGCTTTTTCCACGCTCCAAGCCCCACCACTACAAATGCTCCCAAGATAAGGAACAAAGAAACATAGGCAACCGCTTCGGTCGTATGAACCGATTGCGGGTCGAAACGGAAAATGACTTCGTGGTCTCCGGCGGGAAGATTTACCGCCCGCAGCACATAATTCACCCTCGCCATATCGACCGGTTTCCCATCGACTGTCACTTGCCAGCCCCACGGGAAATATATCTCTGAGAAAACAGCCAATCCACCATTTCGGGATTGGTAACGATAAGTCAACTCGTCTGGTTTGTATGCCGTCTCATAAATCGTGTCACCAGCAACCGGAGGAATGATTTTCTCACCGATTTCATTCTTGAATTTACGATCGGCCACCGCCGTAAACGACGGATCGAAATCGGTAATCGCCTCCATCTCGGCATCGGCATTATCAACCCATTTCACTTCCGAGACGAACCATGCGTTCCCCAAAGCTCCGGGATTGCGTACCACCGTCTCTTTTCCGTTTTCGAGAGGTTGGATAATATAACGGGTGTTCAACATATTCAATACCGCAGGATTGGCATTCTCCAACTGATGCTTTATCAAGTCTTGATAACGACGCAACTTGGCGGCATGGTATCCTCCCACCGATTTATGATAATACGAAGTACGAGGCTCGTTGAAACTTGCCTCCAAAGTTGGTCCCGCAGCAGCATTCAATACTCTGTAATTCATATCTTTGTCTTGCAAGATATAACGATCGGCCTCGGTCATGGGGAAAGGATTGGTTTTCCGGGCAGCAGTCACGAAGTTACCGCTATTGAGATAACGTTTATTGACCGGATACATATCGCCGATAAGAATTACGACCAACGCAACCATTGCCACAGTCGAACCCAACTTCTTCTCCCTCAAAAGCCACAAAGCGACAAAGCCCAATGCAACAATAACGAACGAACGCCATGCATCGGCCGTAAATATAGCTCGTCGAGCCTCGGCTATCCCGGCGAATAACTCTCCATAACCGGGTTGCTGTATAGCCTCCAATTCATAATCTTTCAAGAAATCATCGAACAAACCGGGGAACAAGGCCGCCAATAAGGTAATCCCCCCCACTATACCGCCACTCAAATAGAACGACCATTTTTCTCTTTTAAGAATCGAGGGATCGTCGAATATCTTTTTCAATGCCAACACAGCGAGCAGAGGCATACAAAACTCGGCAACGACCAAAATACTCGAAACGGTACGGAACCGGTTATACATGGGGAAATAATCGATAAACCAGTCGGTAAACCACATCATATTCTTCCCCCATGACAGCATAACGGTCAATATAGTTACTGCGAGCAATGCCCATTTCAACGGAGTACGAACGATAAAACACCCCAATACGAACAAAAAGAAAATCAACGCACCCACGTAAACGGGCCCGGACGTGAAAGGCTGGTCACCCCAGTATCGGTCGACCTGAGACAAATAAGGACGGATTTGAGGATCGGCAGCCTTCGTCGCATGCTCGTTCTCGGAAAGCAGTCCACTGGCCCCTCCCTTACTGTCGGGAATAAGCAAGGTAAGCGTCTCCATCTTGCCATAACTCCATTGAGTAATATAATCCTTATCCAATCCGCTGCCCGTATTTTCTTGGGAATTGTCTTGCGATGTCAGCTCGGTATGTCCACCTCGCATGGATTCCTTCGAATACTTATAGGTATGATACAGATTCGAGGCATTCGCTCCGACAGCCAATAAAGCGGCGACAACCAATACTCCGGTGGCTTTGAAAAAGCGAGGCAACGTATGCGAACGATAATGTTCTACCGCATAGGCAATTACTACGGCAAAGATAACAAACAAAAAATAATAGGACATTTGCACATGGTTCGACATGATTTGCAATGCCCCGAACAGAGCAGCCAATGCTCCACCCAACAGATATTTACCCCGATAGGCCAGCACGATACCGGCGATCGTCGGCGGGATATAAGCCAAAGTAATAAACTTCCAAATGTGCCCCGCCGCGATAATAATGAAAAAATAGGAAGAAAACGCATAGGCTATCGCCCCAAAGGCTGCCAGATACCAACGGACATTCAGCGACAACATAAGGATATAAAAGCCCAACATCATGATAAACAGCAAAGACACCGGCGAAACCAGCCACAAGTTGTAGATCTTTTGCAATCCTTTCAACGGTTCATTGCTCGCATAGCTCGGAGCTATTTGGAACGTGGGCATACCGGAGAATACCGTACCCGTCCAACGAGGCATTTCTCCGGTCTCTTCGGCATACGTTTTCGCCTCATGCCCGATAGCTAAACCTTGTTGGGTGTCATGTTGAAACAATATTTTCCCTTCGATTACATCGGGACAAAAATAAACGAACGATAATAATACAAACACCAATACCGGCAATAATGCCCAAAAATTCCTATGGTTTTTCATTTCTCCAAATCTGTATATTCTGTGCAAATGTACGAGTTTAACCGAAATAATCCCACTTCAAGAAGAACAATCTGAAACAAAAACGTTTATCTTCTATTCCTTTATTAATAGAGCCGGAGCTGCACTGGGCAACTCCGGCTCTATTAATAAAGACTTATCTTCTATCTTATTTCACAAGCGAAGCGATATCGAATTTTGCAAATTCAAGATCGGTAGCAGCTTGTTGGGCTTTCGAAGAATCCATGCTGATAGATTTCTTCAAGTTGGAAACAACCATTTGTTCGTTGTTGGTACGAGCACCCAAAACAGCCATCAAATAGTATGTATTGGCATTAGGAGCTTCAACACCGGCCAAAGTAGCTTTTGCTTTGCTGTAATCTTTCGTCAAGATTTGAGCCAAAGCAGCATTGTTGGATTTAACATCGCCGAATGCTTTAACAGCTGCGTTATAGTCGCCTTTCTTCATGTAGAATACACCCAATGCTTCGTTCAATTCTTCTACACCAGCAGATTTACCAAATGCTTGTTCTGCCTTAGCATAGTCGTTATTAGCCAAGCTGATCAAGCCTTGATTCATAGCAACTTCGGGAGTATTAGGAGCAATGCGGGCAGCTTTTGCAAAGTTGTTTTGAGCAGCAGCCAAATCGCCTTCTTCGTATTGAACCATACCCAAGTTGTTGTATCCGCGATAATCATTAGGATAGATTTCAACGACTTTTGCATAAATAGCGGCTTTTTCTTTATTGGTCTTTACCAAAGTAGCAGCATAAAGTAATTCGTCAACAGAAAGAGCTTTGGCATCTTCCTTAGCCAATTTCGAAATTTCTTCGTCAGATTTACCGATAACGTTTACAGAAGCTGTGATTCTCGAATAACGCAATTGGGGAAGAATTTCTTCGGCCAATACTTTGAACACAGAAGACATGTTCTTAATTTCACGTTCGCGTTGTTCAGGATCGGAATACATTGAAAGAACATTCAAAATAAGTTCTTTGTCTTGGATATTCGATTTCGAAACCAATTCTTTGAAACCTTCCCAGTCTTGAGCTGTAAATTCGGCAGTCATATCGGCATCGATTTTACCTTTCTTCAAGCTCTTCTTCATATAGTTAACCGTATTTTTCTCACGGTTTTCGGCCAAAGTCGTATTCAACTTAACACCACCATCGGGAGAAGCGTAAGAAGCGACATTGATATTGGTCAATTCCTTATTAGGAGCTTCGGTAGCAGCTTTGATTTCATTGTGCAAAGCGTTCATTTGTTCCGATTTCAATTGCTCAGAACGCAAGTTGGCTTGTTGAATAAGGAACATAATGTCGGCAGAATATTTTTCTTCTATGATACGTTGGAACTTATCGGGCGTAATAGCAGGATTCAACTCTTGTGCGTTAGCGATCTCGGCCGTAGAAATAACGCCTTCTGCAACAGTTACACGAGGAAGGTCATACGTTTTTTTGCCTCTTTGTACCTTAAATGCCAATTGCAATTCCGATTTCCGCATAGCAGGAATGTATTTGAAATTAACCGGCATTGAAACAACACCACCCATTTTATAAGAAATGGCTTGGTCGTTACCTTCTACTTTTTCACCTTGATAAACAAACGGAGTTCCGGCAGTTTCACCATCGGCATAAACCAAATACGGAGTTACGGTTACAACCGATTTCTTATCGAAATATTTTTCAGGGAAAGTTCCAGTAACCGTTGCAGGAACTTGACCGCCCACTACTTCAAGAGGAGAAGGGGTTACCGTAAAATAATCGGCCGATAACGGCTTCATGTCTTTGTTACACCCTACAAATGCCAGTGTCATGAGAAGCATTAGAGGAAGATAGATTTTCTTAATCATAATAATAATTGTTTGGTTACACTTATTTTTTGAAATATTACTTTTATAGTCAACTGTTTAAAAACAAAATACTCCTATTGCGGTTAATATTTAAGGCAAAAATAAACAAAAATAGAACACTCCCACTATTTTTATACAAATTTTTTTATCTAACCTTCATAATTTATAAGGTTTTCTTATTTCTGGGGTGGTGTTGCAATATCTCTTGTCGTAAAAACTGCCGGTCGAGATGAGTATATATTTCTGTCGTAGTGATACTTTCATGGCCCAACATCTGTTGTATTGCCCGTAAATTGGCTCCTCCTTCCAACAGATGGGTAGCAAATGTATGCCGCAACGTGTGCGGACTGACTTTCTTACGAATGCCACATCTTTCACAAGCCCTCTTGATAATATAGAAGATCATTACTCTGGTGAGTTGTGTCCCCCGGCGATTCAGAAACAAAATATTCTCGTTGCCCCGCTTTATATCGAGGGATAGCCGATCATCTATATAAGGACGAATTTCTTTAATCGCTTTCTCTGAAATAGGAACCAACCTCTGCTTTTTACCCTTACCTTCCACGATGATATAACCGTCGTTAAAATAGAGGTTGGACATACGAAGCCCCACCAATTCGGAAACACGAAGGCCACAACTATACAATGTTTCTACAATCGCTCGATTGCGGCGTTCTTCCGGTTTCGACAGGTCGAACGAATTGACTAGCTCGTCCACCTCCTCTACTGTCAACACGTCGGGCAATTTCATACCCAATTTAGGAGTCTCTATCAATTCCGAAGGATTCGTATCGATGCATTTCTCCATTCTCAAAAAATTGAAAAAAGATTTTATCCCCGAAATAATACGAGCCTGCGACCGTGCACCGATACCCAAATCTTGTAATGTAGCGACAAACTGATGCAAATCGGCTCCTGTAACGGTTCTCCAATCCAAATTTTCCGAGTCGATAAAGTCAACCAGCTTTTCTACATCGGACATATAACCGGCTATCGTATTCTCCGAAAGCCCTCGTTCCAGTCTCAAATAACGACTAAAACGTTTTAACAAATTATCCGTATCAACTAATGCCATTTTCTTTTTATCCGATATCTCATTTTTTTTCTGTAATTTTGCACTAAATTCAGGAGTAGTTTTTTGAGCTTTTATACAAAACAAAGCTACGCTAATGGCAGACTATTCCGTATCTTGATGAAAATAGGCAAAATCGAAGAGAATACGAAACATGTATTTCTCCTTACAAAGATAGTGATTTATGGATATTCTTATTATTAACGGGCCGAATCTTAACCTTTTGGGGAAGAGAGAAAAAAGCATTTACGGAGAAAAAAGTTTCGAAGATTATCTCTGTGAATTGCAGCAACGTTATGCCCAACACCACATTGCATACTATCAATCCAACATAGAGGGCGAACTCATCGGAAAAATTCAAGAAGCCGGTTTTTCCTGCGACGGCATTGTCCTTAACGCCGGTGCATACACACACACGTCTATTGCAATCGGCGATGCCATACGAGCAGTACCCGCCCCCGTTATAGAGGTGCACATTTCCAATATACATGCCAGGGAAGAGTATCGACACACATCAATGATAGCCGCCGCAGCGAAGGGGTCGATCATCGGATTCGGACTCGACTCATACCGGCTCGCCATAGAAGCTCTAACTGAAAACGAACGATAAATTAATCATATATGTCCAAATATACCAAAATAGTAGCCACCATTTCCGACGCTCGTTGCGACGTCAATTTTATCAAGCAGCTATACGAAAGCGGCATGAATGTGGTGCGTATGAATTCGGCCCATTTGCAAGAAGAAGGATTTCAAAAAATCATCGACAACGTGCGTGCCGTTTCGAACAAAATAGCCATTTTAATGGATACAAAAGGACCCGAAGTGCGTACTACCGCATTGTCGGGGGATTCAAACATTTTGTTTTCGACGGGCGACATCGTTCGCATCACGGGAAAAGAAGGAACATTGACCGGCAACGGATATATCGGGGTGAGTTATCCCCGTTTTGCAGAGGACCTTTCCATAGGCAGCCACATACTTATCGATGACGGAGAGCTCGAATTTGTCGTGCGAAAAAAAGAGAACGACGATTTGCTGTGCGAATCACTCAACAACGGAGAACTGGGTGCACGCAAAAGCGTAAACGTCCCGGGAGTACGGATTAACCTACCTTCTCTCACGGAAAAAGACATTCGCAATATCCACTATGCCATTAAACAAAATATCGACTTCATCGCTCACTCGTTCGTACGCAGCAAACAAGATGTTCTCGATATACAGGCTATCCTCGACGAGTACAAAAGCCCCATCAAGATTATCGCCAAGATAGAGAATCAAGAGGGTGTGGATAATATCGACGAGATACTCGAAGCCGCCTATGGGGTAATGGTCGCGCGAGGCGATTTGGGAATAGAAGTTCCCCAAGAAAAAATCCCCGGCATACAGGCTCGACTGATTAAAAAATGTATACAGGCCAAGAAACCGGTAATCGTAGCGACACAAATGTTGCACTCGATGATAAAAAATCCCCGACCTACCCGTGCCGAAGTTACCGACATAGCCAATGCCATTTATCAACATACCGACGCGCTTATGCTCAGCGGTGAAACGGCTTATGGGAAATACCCTGTCGAAGCGGTGGCGACTATGGCCCGTGTAGCCGAAGAGGCCGAAAACAACAAACTCACGGAAAACAACATTCGGGTAGTTTCGACCGACGACCCCGATGTCACTTCGTTCCTTGCCAAACAAGCCGTAAAAACGTTTAACAAATTGGGCACGAAAGCTATCGTTACCGACAGCTACACAGGGCGAACCGCTCGTTATGTCGCTGCCTTTCGCGGCAGATACCCGGTATTGGCGATTTGCTATTACGAGCGGACAATACGGTTACTGGCCCTCTCATACGGCGTCTTTCCGTTATATCAGGAACGAACCCGTACTTCCCGCGAATATTTGTTCAACGGGCTAAACCATCTCATGGAACAACACCTGATAAACCGAGACGATTTAATCGCCTATCTGGGCGGCGGATTCGGTGAAGGAAAAGGAACGACGTTCTTAGAAATCAATCGAGTGGGAGAAGTTCTCGATAACTTCGACCACTATACGCTACCCAACATGGAAGATACCGAAGCATGACGCCCGAACTGGAAGAATACATATTGACCCACATCGACAAGGAAGACGAGCTGCTCGCTTCTCTCGACAGAAACACCCATCTCTACCACTTGCGCCCGCGCATGGTATCGGGTCATCTGCAAGGGAGGATTCTCAAAATGTTCTGCCGCATGATCCGGCCGCACAGAATATTGGAACTGGGAACCTTCACCGGATATTCGGCCTTGTGCTTGGCCGAAGGACTGACCGAGGGCGGCGAAGTACACACCATAGAGATCGACGACGAGATAGAAGATTTCACCCGCAGTTATTTCGATAAATCCCCGCTACGCGACCGGATAAAATTGATTATAGGCGATGCTTCGGACATCATTCCGACACTAACCGACACGTATGACATCGTGTTTATCGATGCCAACAAAAGGGATTACTTGAAATATTACGAGCTCGTATTGCCGAAGGTGCGACCGGAAGGATTCATTCTTGCCGACAATACCCTATGGGACGGGAAAGTCGTAACCGACCCGAACAGCCGCGATGCCCAAACCATAGGAATAGAACGGTTCAACGACTTCGTCGCGACCGACAATCGGGTAGAAAAAATTATACTTCCCTTACGAGACGGACTCACGATCTTATGGAAAAAACCATAATTTCGCCGGATATACGAGGTAAAACTTTGTTATTTATTAAAACCACCTATTATGGAAACAACCAGACAAAACAAAATAAGCCGACTGCTCCAAAAAGAATTGAGCGACATATTCTTGGCAGAAACCCGTAAAACACATGGGATAATCATATCGGTAAGCGTAGTGCGGGTAAGTCCCGACCTGAGTACGGCAAAAGCCTACCTGAGTATTTTCCCGCCGGAAAAGAGCGCAGAAATGATAGAAAACATCAATGCCAATACGAAAACCATTCGGTACGAGCTTTCACAGCGGGTACGTTACCAGTTGAGAAAGACTCCCGAACTGTCGTTTTTCCTTGACGATTCGCTCGACTACATCGAAAACATAGATTCTCTACTGAAAAAGTAAACGCTCCCTATGAACCGCCTCGCCCGGAAAATAGCATGGCGTTACTTGTTTTCAAAAAAATCGCATAGCGCCATCAATGCCATATCGATTGTCTCGGTATGCGGGGTGGCTATCACTACGTTGGCTCTCGTCTGCACGCTATCGGTCTACAACGGATTTACGGAGCTGATAGGATCGCTCTACTCCCAAATAGACCCGCAGATAAAAATAACTCCGTTGCAAGGCAAAACTCTTGACACCGAAGAAGAGACTATCGAGCAAATCGCCGAATGGAACGAAGTGAAAACATTCACACCCGTCATCGAAGAAAACGCCCTCTGTATATACAAAGACCGGCAACGGCCTGTTTTAGTGAAAGGCGTACCCGACAATTATACAGAGCTTTCCCACATACAAGACATTGTCACGAGCGGAACGTTCCAACTCAACGACGGCAGAATCGACTACGTATCATTAGGTATCGGCGTAGCTGGACAACTCGGCGTTGTCGCCAACTCCCCTTATCCGGTAGAATTGTACGCTCCCAATCGGTTGGGAAAAGTCAATCTGACCAATCCGTCACAGTCGTTCAACGGGAGACGTATTTTCGTCTCATCGACATTCTGCGCCAACCAAGCCATCTATGACGACCAGCTCGCCATCATACCCTTGTCGACGGCTCGCGAGATGTTCAGTTACACTACCGAAGCGACCGCTATCGAGCTACGCCTCACTCCAACGACAAATGAAAACGAATTTGCGAAAAAATTGAGAGAGCACCTCGGTGACGCTTATCGGGTAGCGACCCACATACAACAAAACGACTGGTACAAATGGGTGCAAATAGAGAAATGGATCACATTTCTTATTTTATCGTTCATTCTGATGATTGCCACATTCAACGTAATCGGAGCCTTGTCGATGCTTATTATCGACAAAAAACGGGATATAGATACACTACAAAACCTCGGAGCCGACGACAGACTCATTTCTAAAATCTTCCTTGTCGAAGGGTGGCTCATTTCGGCTATCGGGGCTGGTTCGGGACTCATCTTGGGAGTCATACTCTGCTATCTGCAACAAGAATACGGAATACTGAAATTGGGCAGTTCCGAAGGCGTGTTTATTACCGACGCCTATCCGGTAAAGCTGGAACTCCTCGACACGCTGGCAGTCACAGCCATCGTCCTCATTCTGGGATTCGTGACCGCTTGGTATCCGGCCAAATTTCTGAGAAAAAGACTTCTGACAGCCAAACAAAACGAACAATAACCTACCACGCTCCGTCATTGCATGTCACCCGCCCTATCTCATCTTATGATGACCGACGGAAGATTCATTAAAACCAATGCCTACGCTTTTTAAGGGCACTGAGAATCATTCCATTTCCCGAGCGATAGCTTCGGCAATAGCTTGCATCTCGGTAGATTCAAGAGAAAGTTTGTCCCGGAAAAAATTCATATCCGCTTCCTTGTTAATAGGAACGAGGTGAATATGGGTATGCGGGACTTCGAGTCCCATAACAGCGACTCCCACTCGCTTACAAGGAATCGCTTTCTCGATAGCCTTCGCCACCCGTTTGGCAAATCGGGTAAGACCCACATAAGTCTCATCGTCCAAATCGAAAATATAATCGACCTCTTGTTTGGGAATAACCAAAGTATGACCTTTGGCAACGGGACTGATGTCTAAAAAAGCAAAGTAGTTTTCATCTTCGGCTACTTTATAGCACGGTATTTCACCGGCAACGATACGACTGAAAATAGATGCCATAATTTCGTGATTTTAGGTCTACAAATATAGTGAAAGTTGAGTGCAAAGACAAAAGGAAATCATATTTCCGACTCGGCTATGCCGAATCGTATCCCATAAATATAGCGAAAATCAAACACAAAAAAGCTAAGCTCGCTGAGACTTTTCGACAAGACACTCTATATTAATGTGAAAAGAAACAGGGTGACAAAAAATATTCCCCCTTTCTGCGAACTATAGGAGAGAAAGGGGGAATATCTATAATAAAAAAGCCGGTGTGCATAACTCGCACATCGGCTTATGCCTAAATAGAAATATCTACGATCTCGAACGACATCAATCCAGAAGGCACTTGAATCTCTGCGATGTCTCCGACTTTCTTGCCCAACAGTCCTTTGGCGATAGGCGTCGTGGCCGAGATTTTTCCTTCTCTCAAATTGGCTTCGGACTCAGATACGATGGTGTAGGTCATTACCGCACCGTTCTTCACATTTTTAATTTTTACCGTATTCAAAATCTGAACCGTATGGGTGTTCAATTTACTCTCGTCGATAAAGCGTGCATTCGCCACTAAATCTTTCAACTGAGAAATTTTCATTTCGAGCATTCCTTGCGCCTCTTTGGCGGCATCATACTCGGCATTTTCCGAGAGATCTCCTTTATCACGTGCCTCACCGATAGCCCGTGAGATTTCGGGACGCTTCACATTTTCGAGATAAGCGATCTCTTCCATCAATTTTTTGTAACCTTCTTCGGTCATGTACGTAATAGCCATAATCTAACTCCTATAGTTTATATTAAATAATTTTCTCATCGAGATGTCGTTTCAATTTTTCGAAGGTTCCAATATCACTTGGAAATTTCAAAACGGCTCCTAAACAAAAAAGAAATCCCGCCGTTTGTCGGGACTCCTTTTTGTGCTTTCAATGTGACAAAGATACTCTCTTTTTTTTATCTTCCAAAAAAAAACAACGATATTCGTCCAAAAGTTCATTTTTCGAGTCTCGTACCGAACCTTAAAGCCGAGACTGTACCGCGTTTTCTATTTCATCGACTTTTTCTATCCGTTTTACAATACCGTCATTCCTATCGATAACAAAGCATGTAGGCAATGTCTTCACATTATACATGGCGGCATTATGCGAATAAACGCTTTGAGGATCTCGCACACAAATCCACGGGAGATTATCGGCCGCAACTTTCCAAGCCTGCTCGTCGGCATCCAAAGAAACTTGATATATTTCCAACCCTTTCGACTTGTATTTTTTATAGAGCTCGGCCAACTTCATATTATACACCGGAGAATAATCGGCCTGATAGGCGGTAAAACTCAGAAGAACGACTTTACCAGCATCGACAAAATCGGACAAGACCTTTTTCCGTCCTCGCAAATCGTATAATTCTATATCCAGAAAATTGGCTGTGCTCGCTTCGATTTCGGGCTTTTCCTTTTGCGCAGCACGCTCAGCGGCAATAGCAGCCAGTGTCATGTTCTTCAATTGTTTGGATCGAGGCGAATCGGGATAAAGCGAATCGAATCCCGTAGCGACGGCAGCTATCAATTTTCGGTCATCGGCATCATAAGGATCAAATATTTTATCTCCGTTTATTTCTTGAAAAACAATATAATATGCAGTTGCCGAGGCCGGATTTTCCAATACCAAATCGAACATTTTCTTTTTATAGGCGGCCAAATCTTCGATTGCCTGCTTCCGCAAATCGTCGACACGGTCGCTATTGGAAGACATGGCTCGGGACAGTTCATCGATTCGTTTTTTTAACTTGGCGCTTTCCTGAGCGACAATGCGCATCTTCACACATTCGTCCGACCCTGTAAGTTCATAGTCATTGGCAAAATCGGCCGCATTCGCCGAGAGGTTCAATGTTTCGGTCGAATCTATGGCCAAATGTATGATGGACTTGTCCAATCTCAATTGATAAAACTCAGGATACTGCGGAGCATGATACTTGAATTTAAACCGACCGTCCTTATCCAATTCGACAGAATCGAGAAGCTCTGTACCATTCACAGCCAACGACTCTAAATACAGTACTTGTCCATCGGCATCGGCCACGCGTCCCTGAATGGAAAATTTCTTATTGTCGCACGAGGTTATCACCAACGCCATTGCACACCCAAATACCCACTTTTTCATTTCCGTATATGTTATAAATTATGTTCCTTTCTTCAATTGCAAAGATAGTATACGCCGAGAGTAGAAGCAAATTCACTTGATTATACCGGGGCATAACCTATTTCGCACTATGCAAAGATAATGCAAATGAAGACAGAAGCAAAACACATTTCAATTACATTGATTTTCACTATCAATGGCAAAAATAGTGCAAATCGAAAGTAGAAACAAGTTTACTCGACATATACCGAGGTACAGGTTACTCCCGCATTCGCCGTAAACGGTCACATAATTGAGAAGCTCGCGCAAGCAAAATGTCAGGAGAAAGTATAAAAAAACGAAATTAAACCGACTCAGACTCCTCTCTACGTATTCTATTTTCGCATTTTTATTTCATAATCATAGTTTTACTTTCAAACTTTCATTATCTTTGCACGATTTTGAGAAGGAAAAAATAAAGAAAAATCGATTTTATGATTAAACAAGTTATTAAGAAGACCATCGATTTGGGTGATGGAAGGACCATCACCATCGAAACCGGCAAGCTAGCCAAGCAAGCCGATGGAGCCGTCGAGGTTCGCATGGGCAACACCATGCTGCTGGCTACCGTATGTTCGGCCCAAGAAGCCGGTGAAGGCGTGGATTTCATGCCTCTGCAAGTAGAATATAAAGAACGTTTCTCTGCTTTCGGCCGTTTCCCCGGAGGTTTCACCAAAAGAGAAGGCCGTGCTTCGGATTACGAAATACTTACTTCCCGTTTAGTGGATCGTGTATTGCGCCCCTTGTTCCCCGAAAATTATCATGCCGACACATTCGTGAACATCATGTTATTTTCGAGCGACGGCGTAGATATGCCCGACGCTTTGGCCGGTCTTGCCGCTTCGGCAGCTTTGGCCGTTTCGGATATACCTTTCAATGGCCCTATCTCGGAAGTACGAGTTGCCCGTATCGATGGTAAATTCAAGATAAATCCCACTTTCGCCGAATTGGAAAAAGCCGATATGGACTTAATGGTGGGAGCCACTTATGAAAATATTATGATGGTAGAAGGCGAAATGGACGAAGTTTCGGAGGCCGATTTGCTCGAAGCATTGAAAGCCGCCCACGAAGCTATCAAGGTTCATTGCCTTGTACAAAAAGAATTGGCAGAAGCCGTAGGCTCTACCGTGAAAAGAGAATATTGCCACGAGACCAACGATGAAGAGTTGAGAAAAGACGTTTGGGCAAAATGCTACGACAAAGCATACGCTATCGCACGTTCGGGAAATGCCGACAAGCATGCCCGCCAAAACGCTTTCGACGCGATTGTCGACGAATACTTAGCCGGCATGAGCGAAGAAGATGCCGCCGAAAAAGGAGCTCTTGTAAAACGCTACTACCACGATGTAGAAAAAGAAGCTGTTCGCCGTTGTATTCTCGATGAGGGTATTCGTTTGGACGGACGTACTACCACACAAATTCGTCCTATCTGGTGCGAAGTCGATTATATACCCGGACCTCATGGATCGGCAGTCTTCACTCGCGGTGAAACGCAATCTTTATCGACCGTAACTCTCGGAACCAAAC
Organism: Barnesiella sp.; assembly: GCF_022723415.1. Taxonomy (NCBI): domain Bacteria; kingdom Pseudomonadati; phylum Bacteroidota; class Bacteroidia; order Bacteroidales; family Barnesiellaceae; genus Barnesiella; species Barnesiella sp. The sequence continues at coordinate 17,600 of NZ_JAIJHU010000045.1, forward strand.
TCGACGAGAAAATTCTCGACGACGTATTGAATCAAGGTCGCGACCGTTTCTTGTTGCACTATAACTTCCCCCCCTTCTCCACTGGTGAAGCCAAAGCTCAACGTGGCGTAGGTCGTCGTGAAATAGGACACGGAAACTTGGCGAACCGTGCGCTTAAACGTATGATTCCTGCCGATTATCCTTACGTGGTACGTGTAGTTTCGGATATTCTCGAATCAAACGGTTCCTCCTCGATGGCAACGGTTTGTGCCGGGACATTGGCTCTTATGGATGCCGGTGTGAAAATCAAGAAACCGGTATCGGGCATAGCTATGGGATTGATTACCGATAAAGACAATGTGAAATATGCCATTCTCTCGGATATTCTCGGTGACGAAGACCACCTCGGGGATATGGACTTCAAAGTGACCGGAACTCGCGACGGTATCACAGCGACCCAAATGGATATCAAGTGCGACGGACTTTCTTACGAAGTTTTGGAAAAAGCATTGAACCAAGCCCGCGAAGGTCGTCTGCACATTCTTAATATTATCACCGACACTATCGCCGAACCTCGCGCCGACTTGAAACCGCACGCGCCTCGTATCGAAACGATGATTATCCCGAAAGACATGATCGGAGCCGTAATAGGCCCGGGCGGAAAAATTATCCAAAGCATACAGGAAGCCAGCGGAGCTGTCGTTACTATCGATGAAATCAACAACGAGGGACACATAGAAATATCTGCTGCTAATCTCGATTCTATTAAAGATGCCATACGTCGTATCAAATCCATCACGGCTCAACCCGAAGAGGGAGAAACTTATACCGGAGTCGTTAAATCGATTTTACCCTTCGGCGCTTTCGTAGAAATTCTTCCGGGAAAAGACGGATTACTCCACATCTCGGAAATCAGCTGGGATCGCCTCGAATCGATGGAGACATCGGGCATCCACGAAGGAGACGAAGTAACGGTAAAACTCATCGAAATAGACAAAAAAACCGGTAAATACCGCTTGTCTATGAAGGCGCTGTTGCCCCGCCCCGAAAGAGCTCCCCGCAGCGACCGTCATTCTCGTAACGACAACAACCAATAAGAATCATTTATTTGCCGCATAAAAGCCGTGTATTTCCCATACACGGCTTTTTTTATTCGTAATAAGAACAAGCTCTTCCCCCTCATGTTTCGCAAAAGATATAGCGAAGAAGCGTTGAATCCCCCTTAATACTATGGAAAGCAAGGCTCAGGAGGAAATTAGTGAAGATTGTCTTTTAAATTCTCTCTTGTATTTGCGAATAGGAGTGAAAAGAATATTCGCAGTGACATCTTAGTTCCCCACCCTCAGCTCATCGCAGATGAGATAGGGAGAACGCTCGTAAGGCGAGAGGATTAAATATCCGATACAAACAGTCTAATGTGATGTTGTTTTCAACCCCTCCGTCACTTCGTGCCACCTCCCCTATATTTTGTTTGACAACCAAACACAGGGGAGGAGGTTTTAATTAAGCAAGAATCAACCTTTCACCGAAAAGTCCGGAATGTGGTTATCTACAAAAATTTCATCGCTAAAATTCATGTCTATCCCACGAGGTTTTACTGAACCGAAAGCAGCAGAGAGTCTCACCATAAAGTTTCAAAAACACCGGCAACAATCATTCCGAAAGAATGTAGCTCCAACTTATTCATATTTCTTTCATTTGTAAAATACCCTTGAAAAACAGCTCTCGAATACAGGCTGAAAAAATAAAAACAGCTTCTAAAAATTCTCATTTTTTTACTTATTTAGAGCAAAAATAGCTATCTTCGTTTGCAAATCACTCACAGCTTATGGCAGCACTGAAACAGCAGTTGCAACAAAAATTGCAACAGAAACTATCGCCCCAGCAGATACAGTTGATTCGACTCCTCGAACTTACCGAAATCGAATTTGAAGAACGCGTACAACAAGAACTGGTCGATAATCCCGCCTTAGAAGAAGGACGGGAAGAAATCCCGGACAGTATAAACGAATTTGATGCCAACGCCGATGAAGACGGAAATCCGGGAGAATCGGCAGAGGAACTTACATTGGGTGATTATCGCAACGAAGAAGATATACCGGACTACCGACTCGAAGCCGACAACTACTCGAAAGATGACAAAAAAGAAGACATTCCATTCGTATCGGCCTCTTCATTTCACGATTACCTCGAAAGCCAGTTGGGAGAGCTTTCTCTCGACGAAACCTCCTATCAAATTGCTCAATACATTATTGGGAATATAGATGACAACGGTTATTTACAGAGACCGATACAAGCTATTTCGGACGATCTTATTTTTCAAGTAGGTTTAGACGTTCCGGTGAGCCAAGTAGAAGATATTTTACAAATGATTCAGGAGTTCGAACCGGCCGGTGTCGGAGCTTCGAATTTACGGGAATGCCTGCTACTCCAATTAGAGCGCCACGAAGGGACTCCTGCCAACTTATTGGCTTACAAGATCATCGACAAAATGTTCGAAGAATTCTCTAAAAAGCATTACGACAAAATCATGCGCCAATGTAATGTTTGCGAAGAAGAACTGAAACAAGCCATACGAGAAATCACGCTACTTAATCCCAAGCCCGGAAGCGCATGGAACAACAGCTATTCGGGCAGCTCGGAACATCACATTATTCCCGACTTTTTTGTCGAAGCGCAAGATGGGGAGTTAACCATCGGGCTAAATAACGGGAATATACCCGAACTACACGTAAGCCGGGATTATCAGGATATGTTCGACGATTATTCCTCGAACAAACAAAACCAGACTCGGGAAAAACGGGATGCCCTGTTATTCGTCAAACAAAAACTCGATGCGGCGCAATGGTTTGTCAATGCTGTAAAACAACGACAGGAAACACTGCTGAGCACAATTAAAGTCATCGTAGATTTACAAAAAGATTTTTTCCTCACCGGCGACGAACGCAACTTGAAACCCATGATTCTGAAAGATGTCGCCGAACGTGCGGGATATGACATTTCTACCATCTCCCGAGCCAGCAACAGCAAATACGTGCAAACAAATTTCGGCATTTATCCGTTAAAATATTTCTTTTCCGAATCTATGCAAAACGATGCCGGAGAAGAGGTTTCTACCCGGGAAATCAAAAGATTGTTGGAAGAACTGGTAGACCACGAAGACAAACATAAACCCCTCTCGGACGATAAGCTGTGCGAGCTGCTGCAACAAAAAGGCTATCCGATAGCCCGGCGTACAATCGCTAAATACAGGGAACAACTATCGATACCGGTAGCCCGATTGCGAAAAGAAATTTGAATGAATCAAACCGAACGACACATGAAACTATTAGCCACGATTCTATCGACTATATTCCACCCGTTATTGATGCCAACTTACGGAATCGCCATCGCACTTTATACGTCCTATATGAGAGTCTTCGGCGACAGACTGTTAGGAATCATCGTCATAGGCGTATTGCTCACCACTTGCATACTTCCGTCCTTAGGCATATTTATCCTCTACAAAACAGGTCATATCAGCGATTTCAGACTTCACAACCGCACCGAGCGTACCGTTCCGTATATCATCAACTTCGTTTGTTATATCGCATGTTATCTCTACTTATACCGTTTCGGAATACCGAATTGGATACTCTCTTTCATAGCGGGTGCAATCGTCTCGCTTATCATTTCTTTATTTATCAACCGATATTGGAAAATAAGCGCACACATGGTAGCGGCCGGAGCGATGGTTGTATTGGTATTCCTAATGAGCATTTATAGATTAATGCTCACGCCCTATATATTCCCCTTGCAAATAACCATCATTTTGCTTGCAGGACTCATCGGCTCTTCTCGTATTTTACTGAATCGACACACGATCGGCCAAGTAGGTGCGGGATTTGCATTAGGAGCCATGTGCTGCGGATTTTTATTTTTCCTATTCATATAAAACCAATCACAGACAATTTATATTTATTATGAAACCAATCGTAAGTATAATTATGGGCAGTACGTCCGACCTTCCTATCATGGAAAAAGCCGCCAAGCTGCTCGACGAGTGCGAAATCCCGTTCGAAATGTTGGCCTTATCGGCACATCGTACCCCTGCGGAAGTTGAGGAATTCGCCAAAAATGCTCGTTCCAGAGGAATAAAAGTTATCATTGCCGCCGCAGGTATGGCCGCACACCTGCCCGGTGTTATCGCTTCGATGACTACACTGCCCGTGATAGGAGTTCCCATCAAATCGGGTATGGAAGGACTCGATGCCTTGCTCGCCATCGTGCAAATGCCTCCCGGAATTCCCGTAGCGACGGTAGGAGTCAACGCAGCCCTCAACGCAGCTATTCTCGCCACTCAGATTTTGGCGCTCGGCGACGAAACCGTCGCTTCGAAAGTAGAAAAATACAAAACCGGACTTACGAAAAAAATCGTTGATGCCAACCAAGAACTCGCATCGATAAAATATAAATTCAAGACCAATTGATTCCATAGTTTCCCTTGTCATGGACTACTATAATTACCACCGCAGGAAAAGCAGTATCGTACAGATAGGAAACACACCTCTCGGAGGTGAATATCCCGTACGCATACAATCGATGACCAATACCTCCACGCTGGATACCGCGGCCAGTGTGGACCAATGTATACGCATCATTCAAGCGGGAGCCGACTATGTGAGGCTCACGGCACAAGGAGTGAGGGAAGCGGAAAATTTAGGCGAAATCAAAAGAGAGTTAATTGCCAGAGGCTATACGACACCTTTGGTCGCCGATATCCACTTCAACCCGAAAGCTGCCGATGCCGCCGCCTACACCGTAGATAAAGTGCGTATAAATCCGGGTAATTTCGTCGATAGTGCCCGCACTTTCAAACAACTGTCCTATACAGACGAAGAATATACCGCCGAACTGCAAAAGCTCAAAGAGAGGTTCATTCCATTTCTGAATATTTGCAAAGAACAACACACGGCAATACGTTTAGGAGTGAATCACGGTTCTCTGTCGGACCGTATCATGAGCCGTTATGGAGATACCCCCGAAGGTATGGTGGAGTCGTGTATGGAGTTTTTGAGAATCTGCCGCTCGGAAAATTTCGACAACGTGGTAATCTCCATCAAAGCATCAAATACGGTAGTCATGGTACGAACCGTTCGGCTACTTATCGAAACGATGGAATCGGAAGGTATGAATTATCCGCTTCATTTGGGAGTCACCGAAGCCGGAGACGGTGAGGACGGAAGAATAAAATCGGCGGTAGGTATAGGAACACTGCTGGCCGACGGGATAGGCGATACCATAAGAGTGTCGTTAAGCGAGGCTCCCGAAGCCGAAATCCCGGTAGCTTGCAAGCTGGTGAATTATATTACGGCAAGAACCGGCCACAAACCGATAACAACCCCCGACGTATCGCTGGAACAAATGGCAGCCCGAGAGAGAGAGAGTTGTAATTGTATCGGCGGCAACCAACAGCCCGTAGTTATCGCCGAAGGAGTGCCTCAAACAGGGACACGCGCCGATTTCTACTACACACACGACCGAACAGTCGGCGGCGATATTCGATCTATCGTAGATTTTGCACACTATCACGGGGAAAACGACTCCTATCCGTTATTTCAAATGCACGAATTATCTGCATTGAAATCGACTCCGGCGACTGTCCGCTTCCTACAAGCCGATGCAGCCGACCTGTCGGAAGAAATTATCGGCGAGCTGTCGCAGGAATCGGGAATAGTTCTTATTCTCTCCTCTCGGCATACCAACCCGGTAGGAGACCTGCGGGCGGCATTGGCACGGCTTACCGCGGCAAACTGCAAACTTCCGGTCGTATTCATGGTCGAATACGAAGAAAAAGAGAGCGAAGACCTGCAAGTGAAAGCAGGGGCCGATTTCGGGCCGTTTCTGCTCGATAATCTTATCGATGGCATATTCCTTCGCAATAATGGAAATATCTCGTCCCAGCGACTCACAGACTATATGTTCACGATTTTACAGGCCGCACGCAAGCGATTCAGTAAAACAGAATATATTTCTTGTCCGAGTTGCGGCAGAACCATGTTCGATTTACAAACTACAATCGCCCGTGTCAAAGCGGCGACCTCACACCTTACCGGGCTAAAAATCGGTATCATGGGATGCATTGTAAACGGGCCGGGAGAGATGGCCGATGCCGACTACGGATACATAGGAGCCGGGCGCGGCAAAGTGAGTTTGTACAAAGGTAAAGAGTGTATCGAAAAGAACATACCCGAAGAGATGGCTATCGAAAAACTGATAGCTCTTATCAAAGCCCACGGCGATTGGATCGATCCTTCCTAAGTGCCGACTACTCCGAACATGGAAAACCAAAACGATATTCATAGAGAACTGACTTCACTTCCGGTAGGGAAACTGCTTTGGAAGTACTCTGTTCCGGCAATTGTCGGTACAATGGTTATGTCTCTGTATAATGTCATCGACCGCATTTTTATCGGTCAGGGCGTAGGAGCCGATGCCATTTCGGGCTTAGCTCTGACCTTTCCTATCATGTCGTTGGCAGGGGCTATCGGTATGTTGGTAGGGCTGGGAGCATCGGCTCGCATTTCAATCGTTTTGGGACAGAACGACAAAGTCAAAGCTGAAAAAATTTTGGCAAACAGTCTTGTACTTTCGCTCTCGTTTGCCGTTTGTTACCTCACCTTCTTCTCGGTTTACATGGACAATATACTGCGCAGTTTCGGCGGCAGCGACCGTACCATTCCATATGCCAGAGAGTTTCTCATCTACATCATGCCGGGTATGCTCTGCACCAATCTTTGTTATAGTTTCAACAATATGATGCGAGCTTCGGGGTATCCGGAAAAAGCCATGTACACTATGCTCATAGGTGCTTTCTCCAATCTTATCCTCGCACCGATTTTCATTTTCTGGTTAGATTGGGGAATAAAGGGCGCAGCCATAGCGACAGATATAGCTATGGCCATTTCGGCAGCATTTGTCATGATACATTTCTTCAACCCTAAAAGCCAGTTGCGATTCCATCGTCGATACTTCAAACTCGAATGGGGAATCCTGTTCAACATCGTTTCCATCGGGTTAGCTCCGTTTTTGGTCAATGTAGCCAGCAGCGTTATCAATGCAATCATCAACACATCGCTCTATCGGTATGGGGGAGACGAGGCGATAGGTGCATTCGGTATTTTCAACAGTTACGCCACATTGGTCGTTATGCTCATTATCGGGTTGTGTCAAGGCATGCAACCCATCGTAGGGTACAATTACGGTGCAGGTAATTACACCAGAATGAAAAAAGCATTCGTTTTAACCGGCATCGTAGCGACCATTTGTTGCACGGTCGGGTGGATAGGTTCAACCTTTTTCCCGTATTACATTATACGGGCCTTCACTACCGATACGAACCTCATCGATGTAGCCATACACGGGATGCGCATCGTTATGGGTGTATTCCCGATTGTCGGATTCCAAATCGTCACCACCAACCTGTTCCAATCCTTAGGTATGGCTTCTAAGTCCATTTTCCTCAGCTTGACCCGACAAGTCATATTCCTGATTCCGTTACTACTTATTTTTCCCCGAATATATGCCTTGAACGGTATATGGATAGCCATGCCGGTTTCCGATACAATCGCTACCGCCATCACTCTGTTATTACTTTGGAGAACCGATAAAAAACTACAAAATAAAAATTCGGTTATTACCCGGTGATTTAAAACGAGAAGAGCCTGCCCCAAGACAGACTCTCCCTATTTTACTCTACGAAAAATAATCACTTCTTCATGACCGGAATTTCGCGGTTCATGCTTTGTTCCAACGAAATAAGAGTTTCCGTCGAAACCACCCCGTGAATATTCTGTATTTTGTCATTAAGCAACTCCATCAAATGCTCGTTATCGCGAGCGTATAATTTACAAAGCATTGTGTAAGGACCCGTCGTAAAATGGCATTCTACTACTTCGGGAATCTTTTCGAGCTCGGGAACGACATCGCGATACATCGAACCTTTCTCCAATTTCACCCCGATATAAGTACACGTCCTGAAACCCAAAGATTTAGGATTTACATGGTATCCCGATCCGGTAATAACATGCATGTCGATCATACGCTGAATACGTTGATGGATAGCAGCGCGGGAAACACCGCATTCGGCAGCCACATCTTTCGACGGAATGCGGGCATTGCGCATTATAATTTCGAGAATCTGACGATCAAGGTTATCAATCTTTTCCATAAAATTTTAATATATAAATCATTTTGCGACAAAAATATCATTTCTTTTTTAATAAACAGCTATATTTTATCTATTTTTTGACAAAAAGACAAACAAAAGTTTATTCTTAATCTATTATTAGCATTTTATCTGACATTTTTTCACAAAAAAGTGCCACTCAAACAAGAGCGGCACTTCAAAATATTTATAGAAAATCTATCTATTTGACAATATCCAAAACCTCTACTTCAAATATGAGAGTCGAATTGGTCGGGATTTTATCACCTCCGCCACGAACTCCGTAACCCAGTTCGGCAGGAATATACAAGATATATTTACCGCCTTTTTGCATCAACTGCAAACCTTCTCCAAAGCCTTTAACGACTTGCGTAGGAGAGAAAGTAGCGCTTGCATTGGAATCGAATTGGGTTCCGTCGATCAAAGTTCCTTTGTAAGATACTTTCGCACGTTGATTGGATTGTACTTTATCGCCTTTTCCTTCTTTAAGAACCTTATAAAGAAGTCCCGATTCAGTTTTTACCACACCTTCTTCTTTGGCTTTTTCAGCAAGGAAAGCCTCGCCTTTCGCCAAATTTTCTTTGGCTTCGGGAGTCTCGGCCAAACGAGCGAGTTCTTCTTTTTCCTTAGCTTCGGCGGCTGCTCTGAAAATAGCATCGAGAACCGAATTGGATTGCATAGCCGAAATCAACAAAGTCGTATCGCCGTCCATAGCTTGTTTATAAGCCTGAACGAATGTCGGGATATCGATCTCTACGCCGGTTCCTTGTTTGATATTATTCAACATCTCCTTAATATAAAGACCCTGACTCAATCCCATTTCATAAGAACGCTGCGTAGAATCGGTTTTCAAGGCAGCGGCCAAACCTTTCATAAAATCATTGGGATCGATGTTTTTAAGCTGTTCGTACATACCCGATTTCAGGGCTTCTCCAAAACGGGCGCCATTAGAAACACCCAGAGCATAGCTTGCGCTATCTGCTGCATTTTCCAACTTAGTAGCGGCCTTGTTTCCGCAAGAAGACATTGCCGTCAAACCGGCGAGTGCCACACAAAATAAAATAGTCTTTTTCATTGTTTATTGGGTAAATAATTATAATATTTTTATTAGTTCCACTTCAAAAATCAGAGTAGCGTTTGCCGGAATACTTCCGCCGGCTCCTTGCTCTCCATACGCCAAATCAGAAGGTATATATAATTTCCAACGAGAACCCTCGGGCATTAACTGCAAGGCTTCCACCCAACCGGGTATCACTTGGTTGACCCCGAATACTGCCGGAGTACCCCGCTGTATCGAACTGTCGAACACTTGTCCGTCAATCAAAGTTCCATGATAATGACATTGAACTTTATCGGTAACTTTCGGCTTACGACCTTTTCCCTCGGCAAGCACTTCATATTGCAAACCGCTGGGAAGTACCACCACACCGGAACGCTTGGCATTCTCTGCCAAAAATTCTTTTCCGGCCTGTTTATTCGTCTCGGCGATTTCATCTTGCAAATTGGAAAAAAACTCGTTGATGATTTTTTTTGCCTCATCGAAACTAATTTCCGGTTTTTCCTGTTTATATACAGCCTCTACACCTTTGGCAAAATCCTCGACGTTCAACGATTTGATACCCGAGCCTAAAAAATTGTGCCCCATGCTGAGACCTAATGCATAACTTAATTTGTCCATTTTCTATTTTTATTGTATTTAAGCAAACATAATAACAATATTTGCGAAGCGAAGATAGGGCTTTTATACTTAATTCAATAAATTCTCCTTAAAAAAAAACATAATTCCCGATGGAATAGTGTCACCCATTCCAAAATCTCAACACATTTTATTAAAAAACATTTGCAGCCGCCGAAGTTTTACTCTAACTTTATCTTAATTATTTAAGATGAAATCCATTTTGTTGAAACAAAAGGTATGAAAAAGAAACTGGTTGTATTGACAGGCGCAGGAATGAGTGTAGAAAGCGGGCTTTCTACATTCCGAGACAGTGGAGGGTTATGGGACCGTTACCCCGTAGAAGATGTCGCAACCCCGGAAGGCTGGGAAAGAAATCCAGCTTTGGTACAAGAGTTTTATAACAAAAGACGCAAAGAACTCCTCACCGTCGAACCCAATAAAGGGCACTTCGGATTGGCGGCTCTCGAAAAGGATTACGATGTAACAGTCATCACTCAAAATGTAGACAATCTACACGAACGCGCCGGGAGTACTCACGTAATTCATCTGCACGGAGAACTCACCAAAGTACGCTCGACAAAAAATGAAAATCGCATTTATGAATTGTCTCCCGACCACTATGAAATAAAAGCCGATGAAACCGACCGATACGGAAACCGGCTGAGACCTCACATCGTATGGTTCGGCGAAGCCGTACCCATGATAGAGCCGGCTATCGAAATCACCGAAGAAGCCGATATATTCGTCGTCATCGGAACATCGCTGAACGTTTATCCCGCCGCAGGATTGCTCCGTTACGTACGTCCGCAAGTACCGATATACCTTATCGATCCCAAAGAGGTAAAAGTTCCTGTCGATCGTTCCGTTCGGGTTATCCAAAAGGGAGCCTCGGAGGGTGTGGCAGAGCTTATCGCATTATTACGACGATAATCTCTCTTACCAACGATAAAAGCCGTCCCGAATATTCGGGAC